>DATAQP010000120.1:0-9167 GCA_036264595.1 Allostellaceae bacterium | reverse complement strand
AACCCGGAGACCGTCTCGACTGATTACGATACCTCCGACCGGCTGTATTTCGAGCCGCTGACCGCCGAGGACGTCATCGAGCTGGTGCGCGTCGAGCAGCGCAACGGCAGGGTGCTGGGCGTCATCGTGCAGCTCGGCGGGCAGACGCCGCTGAAGCTGGCGGCGGCACTCGAGAAGGCCGAGATCCCGATCCTCGGCACCTCGCCGGACGCGATCGATCTCGCCGAGGATCGCAGCCGCTTCCAGCTTCTCCTCAAGAAGCTCGGCCTCAAGCAGCCGGAGAACGGCATCGCCACCTCGGCGAGCGAGGCCGAGGCGATCGCCGCGCGCATCGGCTATCCCATCGTCATCCGCCCGTCCTACGTGCTCGGTGGCCGCGCCATGGAGATCGTCCATGCGCCGGACGCGCTGGCGCGCTACATGACCAACGCCGTCAAGGTGTCGGGCGCGAGCCCGGTGCTGATCGATCGTTATCTGCAGGACGCCATCGAGGTCGATGTCGACGCGCTCGCCGATGGCAGCGACGTGCATGTCGCGGGGATCATGGAGCATATCGAGGAGGCCGGCATCCATTCCGGCGACAGCGCATGCTCGCTGCCGCCCTATTCGCTCGGCGCCGACATCGTCGCCGAGATCGGCCGCCAAACGGGCGCGCTTGCTCGCGCGCTCGGCGTCGTCGGGCTGATGAACGTGCAATACGCCGTCAAGGAGCGGGACATCTACGTGCTTGAGGTCAATCCGCGCGCCTCGCGCACCGTGCCGTTCGTGGCGAAAGCGACCGGCGTGCCGATCGCCAAGATCGCGGCGCGCATCATGGCGGGCGAGAAGCTCGGCGCCTTCCGCCTCGCGGCGCAGGGCAAGCTCGGCCATGTCGCGGTGAAGGAGGCGGTCTTCCCCTTCGCCCGCTTCCCCGGCGTCGACCTCATCCTCGGGCCGGAGATGCGCTCGACCGGCGAGGTCATGGGGCTCGACGCCGATTTCGGCCGCGCCTTCGCAAAGTCGCAGCTCGGCGCGGGCGTCGATCTGCCGCTCGCCGGCACCGTCTTCGTCTCGGTGCGCGATCGCGACAAGGCCGGCGTCGTCGAGCCCTGCCGCCGCCTCGTCGCGATGGGCTTCGCCCTGGTCGCGACGGCAGGCACCGGGCGATTCCTCACCGAGGAGGCGCGATTGCCGGTCACCCTCGTCAACAAGGTGCTCGAGGGCCGGCCGCATATCGTCGATCTCATGCTGAGCGGCGGCGTGCAGCTCGTCTTCAACACGACCGACGGAGCGCAGGCGATCGCCGACAGCTTCAGCCTGCGCCGCACCGCCCTGACCAACGCCATTCCCTACTATACGACGGTGGCCGGCGCCCGGGCCGCGGTGCAGGCGATCGCGGCGCTGAAGACCGGTGGGCTTGAAGTCGCCACCCTGCAATCTTATTTTTAACTACCTTTTTTGCCCGCCCCTGGCCGAGGATCGTCCGGGCAGGGCGGGATTTGACGTTAGACTAGTCCCAACGGAAGGACGAAGTTCGCGAGAATGGAAAAAGTTCCGATGACGTCGGAGGGCTATAACCGCCTCCAGGACGAGCTCAAGCGGCTGAAATCGACCGATCGTCCGGCCATCATCCGGGCCATCGCCGAGGCGCGCGATCACGGCGACCTCTCGGAAAACGCCGAGTACCATGCCGCGCGCGAACGCCAGGGCTTCATCGAGGGCCGCCTCATGGAGCTCGAGGACAAGATCGCCCGCGCCGAGATCATCGACGTCTCGAAACTCTCCGGCAATGCCGTCAAGTTCGGCGCGACGGTGTCGCTCGCCGACGAGGAGACCGACGAGGAGCAGACCTTCCAGATCGTCGGCCAGGACGAGGCGGATATCAGCCAGGGACGGCTCTCCGTGACCTCGCCCCTCGCCCGCGCCTTGATCGGCAAGACGATCGGCGAGAGCGTCGAGGTAACGACGCCGCGCGGCGCCAAATCCTACGAGGTCGTCAAGGTCCGCTTCAAGCGCGCCAAGGGGTAAACAGGCGAGAGCGTCGCCACAGCGGTAGGGGCCGGGCTTGTCCCGGCCTCTCGCGCTTTCGCGAGCGAAAGCGCTGGCGGCAGTCGGATCGCGAGCGATCCGACGAGAGCCCGCTTGCCGCCGCAAGGGCGGCCCCTACGATTGATGCACCGACTATTCAGACGTTCGACATGACGCGTTCGCCGCGCTTCGATGGCGCGGCGAAATGCGCGGCCGCTTCGCCACCCTCGTCAAGCCAGGCCTCGTCAAGCCAGTGATGGCGATCGATCCAGGCGTCGGTCCAGCCGGCGATCTCGCCGCTGCCGGCGCCGGCCTCGCGCCAGCTCTGGCGCAACGCGGCGAGGTCGTCGAGCCGCGCCTGCCACTCCGCCCCGAAGAGCCCTTCGAGGAAGCGTCGGACACGGCGGGCGAGGCCCGGGCTTTGCCCGTTGGTCGACACCGCGATCAAGAGGTCGCCGCGGCGCAGGACCGAGGGCGAGTGGAAGCTGCTGAACGCCGGCTGATCCTCGATGTTGACAAGGGCGCCGGCCGCGCGCGCGGTGGCCGACAGCGCGGCGAGCCGGTCGGGCGCCAGATCGACGGCAAAGACGATGTGGATGCCGGCGAGATCGCCGGCGCTGGGCAGGCGCCGGTGCAGCCGCTTGCCGGCGGCGGCAGCGAGCTCGGGGAGCGGATCGTCGGCATAGATTGCGACATGCCGCGCCGCATCGGCGTCGAGCAGCGCAAGGCGGCGCAGCGCCGCCTTGCCGTTGCCGACGAGCGCCACGCGCGCCTGGGCGAGATCGAGGACGATGGGGAACATCACGAGGCCTTTCGCGCCGATTGGGCGAGCGCCGAGAGCAGCGCGCCGCGTCCGAGGCGATGACAGAAATCGCCGAACCCCTCGCCGGCCTCGCGCGAATCGGCGAAGAGGCCGAAGAGAACGTCCAGCGTGTCAGGGACGGCGTTCTCGGCGAGCTTGTCGACGAGGTTGAAGCTGAGCCGCGTGCCGGCGAAATCGCCGCCGACATAGAGGGCGAAGAAGCCCGGCATGCGGCCGACCAGCCCGACATCGCCGGCATAGGGCCGGGCGCAGCCATTCGGGCAGCCGGTGATGCGGATGCTGAGCCGCTCGTCGATCAGGCCATGGCGCGCCAGACGCTCCTCGACCGCGTCGATGAGCGGCGTCTGGATGCGCTCCGCCTCGGTCAAGGCGAGGCCGCACGTCGGCAGGGCCGGGCAGGCGAGCGACCAGCGCCGCACCGGCGTCACGTCGCCAACGGCGATGACGCCGTGGCCGCGCAAGGCTTCGTCGATCGCCGCGCGGTTCTCGGGCGCGATGTTGCTGAGCAGAATGTCCTGGCTCGGCAGCAGGATCGGATCGCAGCCGAAGCGGCTGACGATCTCGCGCAACGCCGTGTGCAGGCTTTCCCCCGGGCGGTCGGCGATGCGCCCGCTGGCGACCGGCAGGCCGAGATAGAGGAGGCCATCGCCCTGCTCGTGCCAACCAAGATGATCGACGACCTCGAAGCGCGGCACCTCGCGCGGATATTCCAGCGTCTTGCCGAGATAGGCCTCGAGCTGCGCCTTGGCCCATTCCTCGCCGCGCTCGGCGATGAGGTATTTGAGCCGCGCATGCTTGCGGTTGCCGCGGTCGCCGTGATCGCGATGCAGGCGGACGACGGCGGCGGCAGCGTCGAGGAGATCGTCGGGCGCGACGAAAGCGACCGGCGTGGCGAGACGCGGGAAGGTCTTCGGCTTGTTGTGCGTCATGCCGAGCCCGCCGCCGAGGGCGAAATTATAGCCCTGCAGCACGCCGTCCTCGAAGAGCGCGACGATGCCGAGATCGTTGGTCAGCACATCGACCGAATTGTCCTCCGGGATGGCGAGGCCGATCTTGAACTTGCGCGGCAGGTAGGTCGTACCGTAGAGCGCATCCTCCTCCGGCCGGTCTTCTTGAACACCTGCGACTTGCTCGCCGTCGAGCCAGATCTCGTGATAGGCACGCGTCGCCGGCAGGAGATGCTGCGAGAGCCGGCGCGCATCCTCGTCGAGCCGCGCATGCACGGCGTCGCGGATGGGCGCCGGCACGGTCGTCACGTTGCGCACCACGTCGCCGCAAGCGGCCAGGGTGGTGACCAGCGCCCGGTTCAGCGCGGCGATCGTCTGCTTGAGCTCGGCCTTGACCACGCCGTGGAACTGGATTGTCTGGCGCGTGGTGATGCGCAGCGTGCCGTTGGCGTAGCGGTCGGCGACGGCGTCGAGGGCGAGATACTGCGCCGCGCTGAGCCGGCCGCCGGGCAGCCGGGTGCGCACCATGAGCTGGTGAATCTTGTCGAGACCGCTCTGCTTGCGCTCGGTCGCGCTGTCGCGGTCGTAGCCTTGATAGATGCCGTGGAATTTGAGGAGGTTGTAGCCGTCCTCATCGAAAGCCGGCCTGCCATCCGCCAAACCCTCGGCGAGGCCGCCGCGCAGCGCGCGGCTCTCTTTCTTGAGCACTTCAACCTTCGAGACCTGGCCGGCGATCGTCATGTCGTCTCACCCGTCGAGAGGGGAATTCGGTTCCTTATGTGATTGGATATCATATTACTTAATTTGTCGTGTCAATTCACATATTAGACATATGTGATATGTTTAATTAAGAAGCAAGGATCCCGTGACGTGTAAAATGGCCGAAAAAGAGGGAACTACGGGGCTGCGCCGCCCCGCGCTCAGTCGACGTCGATCGGTACCCCGGCGGCGTATTTCGAGGTGCGAATAGCGAGGGCGGATTTGACGTGGCTGACATTGGGCGCCGCGGTCAGCTTGGTGGTCAGGAAGCGCTGGTAGCTGTCCCAGTCGACGGCGACGATCTTGAGCAGGAAATCGGTCTCGCCCGCGAGCATGTTGGCCTCGCGCACCTCGGGCCAGTTCGCCACCAGCGCCTCGAAGGCCTTGAGGTCGGGCTCGGCCTGGCTGGCGAGCCCGACCTGGGCGAAGACGGTGACGCCGTAGCCGAGCGCCTCGGCATTGACGTCGGCGTGATAGCCGCGGATGAGACCGGCCTCTTCGAGAGCACGCACGCGGCGCAGGCAGGGCGGCGCAGAGATGCCGGCGCGGTGCGCGAGCTCGACATTCGTCATCCTGCCGTCCTCCTGCAGGTCGCGCAGGATCCGGCGGTCGATCTTGTCGAGCTTGACGTGCCGCATGTCGCCTCCGCCGCCGTTACGTGAGCACCGCGGGAAATTATATTACAAAAATCTGCCTAACAAGGGCATGCGCGAGAGGGTCCCCGCCCGCACCGTGCTTGCGGTTCGGCCGGCGCGTTGCGATAACCCCACCATGCGGGCAACCAAGCAACATTGCGGGACGGTCGCGTGAACGCCGCGCTGCCGCTCGTCTGGGCCTTGCATGACGGTCGGATCGGCATCGCCAATCAGGTAATCGGCCTGACCGAGGCGATCGGCCTGCCCTTCGTCGAGAAACGCTGCCAGGCGCGGTTCCCGTGGACGATCCTGCCGCCCGCGCTGTGGTCCGACCCGGCACGGGCGCTGGCGCCCGATTCGGATCCGCTGACGCCCCCTTGGCCCGATCTGCTGATCACCTGCGGGCGGATCTGCGCCGCGGCCGGCATCGCGATCAAGCGGGCGAACGGCGGGCGGACCTTTCTCGTCCAGATCCAGGATCCACGAATCGGCCGGCGCGACTTCGATCTCATGGTAGTGCCGGCGCATGATCCGGCGCGCGGCGACAAGGTGGTGATCACCAACGGCGCCGTTCATCGCGTCACCCCGGCGCGGCTCGGCGAGGCGGCGCAGCGTTTCGCCGCAGCCTATGCTCATCTGCCGCATCCCCGCATCGCCGTGCTGATCGGCGGACAGAACCGCGTCTACCGCTTCGGCCTCAAGAAGCTGTCGATCATCGCCGATCAGATCGTCGCGCTGGCGCGGCATCACGGCGCCAGCCTAATGGTGACGCCGTCGCGGCGCACCGGAAAACACGGCGAGGATCTGCTGCGCGAGCGCTTTGCCGGGCTGCCGGCGGAGATCTGGGATGGCAGCGGCGACAATCCCTATTTCGCCTATCTCGCTCTCGCCGACGCGATCCTTGTGACCGAGGATTCGGTGTCGATGGTGACCGAGGCGACGGCGACGGGAAAGCCGGTCCACGTCATCAGCCTCGCCGGCGGCTCGCGCAAGTTTCGTAAATTCCATCGTCAGATGCGCGAGGCCGGAATCACCCGCCGCTTCACCGGCGCGCTCGAGGACTGGCATTATCGACCACCGAACGACACGGCGCTCGCCGCCGCCGAGATCAGACGCCGCATGGGCCTCGATGCCCGGCAGCATATGCCCCCTCGGCACATGACCGACTCGCGCAAGATCGGATGAGGGCGCCGCTCGCCTTCTGTCTCGCCGGCGGCGCGGCGGCGTTGCTCCTCGCCGCCCTGCCCGGCATCGATCTCTGGTTCAGCGGCTTGTTCTATCGTCCGGGCAGCGGCTTCTTCCTCGCCGACTGGCTGCCGGTGCGGCTGCTCTTCCGCAGCGCCCCCTACATCGCCGCCGCTTTCGTGCTGTTCGCCATCGCCGCCGGCGCTCGCCACTATTTCGGCCGGCGGACATTGCTCGGCTGCGACGCCAGGGCGGCGCTCTATCTCGTGCTCGCTTTGGCGATCGGCCCGGGCCTGCTGGTCAACACCATCCTCAAGGACCATTGGGGGCGTGCGCGGCCTTCGCAGATCGTCGAATTCGGCGGCGACAAGCAATTCACCGCCGCCCTCGTCCCGTCACACCAATGCGACCGCAACTGCTCGTTCAGCTCGGGCCATGCGGCGCTCGGCTTCTCGCTCGTCGCCTTCGCCTTCCTGGTGACCGAGCGACGGCGCCGGCGTTTGGCCGTCGCGGCCGCTGTCGCGGCCGGCGGCCTACTCGGCCTGGCCCGCATCGCGCAAGGCGGCCATTTCCTCTCCGACGTCGTGCTCTCGGGCCTCCTCGTCACCGCGACGAGCTGGCTGCTCCACCGCGCCATCATGGTCGTGGAGTGGCCGACGGCGCCGGGCAAGCGGCTGGCGCTATGGACGGTGGCGACGGCGGTCGCGGTCCTCCTGTCGGTGCCCTTCCTCGATCGCCCGGTGGCGCTGTTCTTCCACGCCCAGAGCGATCAGCTTCACGCCGTCTTCCGCTTCATCACGCAGTTCGGCGTCTCCACCGGCTATCTCATCGGCGCGGCGGTCAGCTTCGTCGCCCTGCGCATCGCGGCGCGCATGAAACGGTTCGCCGCCGTGGCGGAGCGGCTCGAGGCCTATTCCGCCTTGCCCCTCTTCTTCTTCACATCCGTCGCCGCCTCGGGGCTCGCCGTCGATCTCATCAAGACGATATTCGGCCGCGCCCGACCCAAGCTGCTGTTCAGCAACGGCGACTATTATTTCGGCTGGCTGGGCACGCGATCGGATTTCTGGTCCTTTCCGTCCGGCCATACCGCCAACGCCGTTTCGGTCGCCCTCGTGCTGAGCATGATCTGGCCGCGCTATCGCGCCCTCGCCGCCGTCTTTGCCGCGCTGGTGGCGGCGAGCCGCATCATCATCACGGCGCATTATGTCAGCGACGTCGTCATGGGCGCCTTCCTCGCCTTCGCCATCGTGCCCTATCTCCGCTTCATCTTCGCGCAAAGCGGCATCGATCTCGATGCCGCACGCAGCGCGACGCCGCAGCCGCGTCGCGCCGTGAGGTGGCGCACGCGGCTTGGCCTCGATCGACGGGCGCCTAGGAGCGATACCCCTTGAAGCCGACTAGCTCGTAGACGAAGTAGCGGCGGGTGAAGCCGGAGCCGAGCGGGATCGTGATGTGGACCAGCGGAGTCACCGTCGCGAAGCGCGCGACGATATCGGGCTCGATCTCGGCCTTGCTGACGAAGAGGAAGTCGCGCCCGACAAACCGGCCCATATCGGTATCCATCTCGAACTGATTTCGTGCGCCGCCGCCGGGGTTCCAGATCATCGCGTCGAACGGGTGCGGCCGCACGTAGTAGATGAGCGCCGCGAGATCCTCGCGCGACCAGGTCAGCAGGATGAATCCCGGACGGTGCAGCAGCATGTCGCCGATGGTGCGACCGAGCGTGTCCCAACCGCGCACGCGATGCAGCAGATCGAGCTTCGCCGGCAGCGCGGTGCCGAGCGCGGCGGCGGCCTCGCGCCCGCCGATGAGGAAGAGCGCCGCACCGAGATGGAGAACGATCGAGGCGATCAGCAGCACCGTGCGGCCGCGCGCGACGAGAAAGGCGGCGACCAGCACGGTCGCCGATACATAGGTCGGCGCCGACCAGTTGGCGTGTGCGCGCGACAGGAAGCTGACGATCAGCATCATCGCCAGCGTGGGCAGCGCGAAGACGGCGAGGAGGCGCGCGCGCTTGTCGCCGAGACTGCGCGGAAAGACGAGCAGGATGACGAGAAGCGTCGCGAAGAGTATCGGCCCGAAGACGCCGAATTGCGCCGAGAGGAATTCGAAGAACGCCTTGGGATGGAGGAACGTGCCGGACAGGTTGGCGTTCGCCTCGGTGTGCTTGTAGCTGACGAAGCCGTTCGCCGCGTTCCACAGCAGATTGGGCAGATAGATGAGATGGGCGATCGCCGTCGCGCCGGCGAGCCGACCGAAATGCCGCCGCTCGTCGCGGAAGGCGAGCACGAGGAGGAAGGCCGAAAGCAGCCAGTACTCCATCGCGTATTTGGCGAGGAGGCCGATCCCCGCCGCGACGCCGATGACGATCCACCAGCGCCACCCCGCCGCCTCGCGCGCCCGGATGAAACCATAGAGCGCCACCGCCCAGCACAGCATGAGCGGCACATCCGTCGACATGATGGCGGAGGATAGCGATACCGCCGGCAGCGTTGCGTAGAGCACTGCCGACCAGCAGGCGACGCGCGCATCGTAGAGCCGCCGGGCGATCGCGTAGACGACCAGGCCGGTGGCGAGATGGAGCAGCGGCGAGGCGAGGCGGATGGCGAACTCGTCCTCGCCGAAGAGTCCCGTCGTCGCCGCGATGATCCAAGGCAGCAGCGGCGGCTTCGAGAAATAGCCGAAGGCCAGGTGGCGCGACCACAGCCAGTATTGCGCCTCGTCGGGATAGAGGTTGATCGGATCGCCAGCGAGCCAGACGAGGCGCAAAACGGTGACAGCCAGGAGGGCATAGACCGCGATGCGTTGATA
>DATAQP010000082.1:0-2986 GCA_036264595.1 Allostellaceae bacterium | reverse complement strand
GACGTCTTCACGCATTTCGGCGACGATGTCGGAGACGGACTCGGCGCTCATGAACTCGCGGCGCTGGGCGTAGACTTCCTTGCGCTGGTCGTTCATCACGTCGTCGTATTTCAGGAGCTGCTTGCGGATGTCGTAGTTGCGCGCCTCGACCTTTTGCTGGGCCTTGGCGAGCGCCTTGTTGACCCAGGGATGGATGACCGCCTCGCCCTCCTTGAGGCCCAGCCGCGACAGCACCGAATCCATACGCTCGGAGCCGAAGATGCGCATCAGGTCGTCTTCGAGCGAGACAAAGAATTTCGAGGCGCCGGGGTCGCCCTGGCGGCCGGAGCGGCCGCGCAGCTGGTTGTCGATGCGCCGGCTCTCGTGCCGCTCGCTGCCGACGACAAAGAGCCCGCCGGCTTCGACGACGATTTTTCTCGCGGCCTCGATTTCACGGCGGATTTCGGCCCCGCGATGCTCGCGCTCGAAGTCGCCCGCGTCTTGCAGCTCGGCCTTCAGCCGCATGTCGAGATTGCCGCCGAGCTGAATATCGGTGCCGCGGCCGGCCATGTTGGTCGCGATCGTCACGCCGCCCGGTATACCGGCCTGGGCAATGATCAAGGCTTCCTGCTCGTGGAAGCGAGCGTTCAGCACGTTGTGCGGGATTTTGTGCTTCTTGAAGACCTCTGCGAGCGCCTCCGATTTCTCGATGCTCACCGTGCCGATCAGCACGGGTTGCTGGCGCTTCCTGCAGTCCACCACCTGCTCGACGATCGCGTCGTATTTTTCGCGTGCCGAACGGTAGACCTCGTCGTCGTTGTCGGCGCGTCGCACGGCCACGTTGGTCGGGATCTCGATGACCTCGAGCTTATAGATGTCGCCGAATTCCTCGGCCTCGGTCATCGCCGTGCCGGTCATCCCGGCGAGCTTGGGGTAGAGCCGGAAAAAATTCTGGAAGGTGATCGAGGCGAGCGTCTGGTTCTCGTTCTGGACGGTGACGCTTTCCTTGGCTTCGAGCGCCTGGTGCAAGCCGTCGGAATAGCGCCGGCCTTCCATCATGCGGCCGGTGAACTCGTCGATGATGATGATCTTGTCGTCTTTGACGATGTAGTCGGTGTCGCGCGCGAACAGCTTGTGGGCGCGCAGCGCCTGGTTGACGTGATGCACCAGCGAGACGTTGTGGATGTCGTATAGCGAGCCGCCTTCCATCAGCGCGTTCGATTGCAGCAGCTCCTCGATCCGCTCGACGCCGGTCTCGGTCAGCGCGACGGTACGCTGCTTCTCGTCTTTCTCGAAATCTTCTTCCCCGAGCGGCGGGATCAGCTTGTCGATGCGGTTGTAGAGCTCGGAATTGTCTTCTGTCGGACCCGAGATGATCAGCGGCGTGCGCGCCTCGTCGATCAGAATCGAGTCGACCTCGTCGACGATCGCATAGCTGAACGGCCGCTGGACCATGTCCTCGAGCCGGAACTTCATGTTGTCGCGCAGATAGTCGAAGCCCAGCTCGTTATTGGTGCCGTAGGTGATGTCGCAAAGATATTGCTGGCGGCGCTCCGGGTCGTCGAGCTCGTGCACGATGCAGCCGACATTCATCCCGAGATAATTGTAGATCTGGCCCATCCACTCGGCGTCGCGGCGGGCGAGGTAGTCGTTGACCGTGACGACATGGGCGCCGTTGCCGGCGAGCACGTTGAGATAGACCGGCAAGGTCGAGACCAGCGTCTTGCCTTCGCCGGTCTTCATCTCGGCGATCATGCCGCGATGCAAGACGATCCCGCCCATCAGCTGCACATCGAAATGGCGCTGGCCGAGCGTGCGCTTGGCGGCCTCGCGCACGGTGGCGAACGCCTCGACCAGCAGGTCGTCGAGCTCGACGCCCTCGTCGAGGCGCTGGCGGAACTCGGCGGTCTTGGCGCGCAGCGCTTCCGGCGACAGCTGTTCGAGCTCCGGCTCGAGCTCGTTGATCTGCGCGACGAGGCTCGACAGGCTCTTGATGTAGCGATCGTTGGCTGAGCCGAACAGCCGCCGGGCTAGGGCGCCTAACATGAGGACCTCGATACGGGGAGATTGGCGAGAATACAGCGCACGGCGACTAGTCCCGTAGATAGGTCCGCACGGCCGGAGTGTCAATTAAACCACGTGTCGCGGCCAGCGTTCCCAGCGGCTTGTTCCTGCCGCCTCGATGTGCAACATGACGGCGCAGCCTGGAGGTCGCGTCATGCCCGCTGTTTCGCCGAACGCCGTGCCGTTTCCCGCCCTGTCGCCGATCGCCGGGGTGCGCCTCGCGTCTTACGCTGCCGGCATCCGCTACCAGGGACGCGACGACGTGATGGTCGCCGAGCTGGCGTCTGGGAGCACCGTGGCAGGCGTCTTTACCCAATCGACGATGCCGGGCCAGCCGGTGATCTGGTGCCAGCAGATCCTCTCGCACGGCCAGGTGCGCGCGATCGTCGTCAATTCTGGCAATGCCAATGTCTTTACCGGCCGCGCAGGGTGGCAGGTCTGCGAGAGCACCGCGGCGGCCGCCGCGAAGCTTTTTGGCTGCGATCCCAAGGAAATCTATCTGTCGTCGACCGGCGTCATCGGCGAGCCGCCGCCGGCCGATCGCATCAGCGAGGCGCTGCCGCACATCGTGCCGCTGCTCGACGCCGCCGCGTGGGACAAGGCGGCGCGCGCGATCATGACCACCGACACCTTCCCGAAGGGCGCCACGGCGACCGCCTCGATCGACGGGACGCCGGTGCGCATCAACGGCTTCTGCAAGGGCTCGGGGATGATCGCGCCCAACATGGCGACGATGCTCGGCTATGTCTTCACCGACGCGTCGCTGCCGGCGCCGGTTCTGCAGACGCTGCTCACCGAGACGGCCAATGCCTCGTTCAACTGCATGACCGTCGATGGCGACACCTCGACCAGCGACACCGTGCTGCTCTGCGCGACGCAGCACGCAAAACACGCGGCGATCAGCGACCCCGGCGACGCACGCCTCGCCGGGTTCCGCGCTGCG
>DATAQP010000493.1:0-1736 GCA_036264595.1 Allostellaceae bacterium | reverse complement strand
CTCGCCATAGCCGCGCGTCGCCCCGGCGAAGACGGCGCCGCCCGAGATCAGCCGCCCCTCGATATCGTAGCGGCCGAAGCCGCCCGATTTGCGCAGATCGGTGAAGCAGCCCTCGGTCGGATTGACGCGGCGCCGCAGCGCCAGCGGCAGCGGCTTGGTCGCGACATGGTAGAGATGGACCGGCACGACCGAGCGATCCTCGTCCGCGACGATCCCGTCGGTGTAGCCGTTGGAGGCGAAGAGCACCTTGCGGGCGGTGAGACGCTTTCCGTTGACGCTCAAAACGGCGCGGCCGGCAGACGTCGCGAGCCCTTCCGCGGTGCTGCGCTCGAAGATGCGCACGCCGTGATTCTCGGCGGCGCGGGCGAGGCCCTGGCAGAGCGCATAGGGGTTAAGCTGGGCGCCGCTGGCGCGCCGCCAGCCGCCGAGATAGCCGGCTGTGCCAAGGGCAGACGCGATACCGGCGGCGTCGAGCCATTCGACCGGGGCGCCGAGCGCGCGCCACTCCTCGTAGACCTTGCGTATCTTGGCGAGCGCCTTCTCGGAATGGGCGGGCTGGATCCAGCCGTTCTGCTGCGCGTCGCAGGCGATCTGATAGCGCGCGATCTGCGCCATGACGGCGTCGGGGCCGCCGGCAACCAGCTCGCAGAGCGCCGCTCCCTTGCGCGCGCCGATGAGGGCGCTGACGCCGCGCGGCGTGATCGCGCCGGGGAAATGCGGCACGACGAAGCCGCCATTGCGTCCCGAGGCGCCGCCGCCTACGATGCCGGCCTCGACGAGCGCCACCGAGAGCCCGGCGATGGCGGCGTGGAGCGCGACGGCGAGGCCGCAGAAGCCGCCGCCGACCACCGCGAGATCGACGGCGAGATCGCCGGCGAGCGGCGGACGATCGCGGTGCGCCTCCTTCGCCGTGCGGGTCCAGACGACGCCGGTCAGCGCCGGGTCCATGCGATCTTGCGCGCTCATGCGAAACTCGATCCGTCGGGGTTGCGGAGAGCGGAAACAGCCGGAGGATGCAGGGGATCGCCGCCGCTGGAAACCGAAAAAAGCGTCGCCGCACCGCGGCTCCCGGCGATCCCTTGCGAGGAAAGTGCCGAAGGAGCATCCTGATGTTCGCGAAGCAAGTCATGTGAGGAATGTCGGCCAACGTCGGCCTTTAGTGTGCCCCAATGACGTTGCCGGCTGCACTTGCAGGTGAGCCGGCGGATTTGTCGCCCGCTGGTCTCGGGTCCAAAAATTGGGGCGATCCCGATGGTCGTTACCGGAACACACGATCCGTATCTCGTCGCTCTGTCCATTCTGGTCGCCTCCTTCGCGTCTTATACCGCCCTCGATCTCAGCGGGCACGTTAGGGCCGCCCGGGGACTTGCGCGTTGCGCCTGGCTGGTAGCGGCTGCGATCACAATGGGAGGCGGAATATGGTCGATGCACTTCATCGGCATGCTCGCCTTCGTCATGCCGATACCGATGTCCTACGACATCGGACTGACCACTCTTTCGCTCCTGGTGGCGATCTTCGTAACCGGCGGCGGCTTTTACGTCATCAGTCGCCAGAGCGCATCGCCGCTTCGCCTCGTTCTCAGCGGCATCTTCATGGGACTTGGCATTGCCGCCATGCATTACACCGGCATGGCAGCAATGCGGGGGCACGCCGGGCTCAGCTACGACCGACTATTCGTCGCGCTCTCTCTGGTCATAGCGATCGGCGCGTCGACGGCGGCACTATGGCTGGCATT
>DATAQP010000005.1:0-6151 GCA_036264595.1 Allostellaceae bacterium | reverse complement strand
CTGGCCGATGGGACATAGCGGGTGAGCCAGGCGGCGACCGGGGCGAGGGCGGGATGGCGCAGATCCTGCTCGATGAGCCGCCAGACGCGTGGAAGATGGCCGAGATATTGCGGCTTGCCGTCGCGCTTCCACAGCCGGGTGAAGATGCCAACGATCTTGCTGCTGCGCTGCGCACCGAGCACGGCATAAGAGGCCATGAATTGCACTCGGTCGATGCCGGGGGAGCCGGCGAGATAGCGCTCCACCATCGCCGTCGCGAGCTCTTGCGGGACGTCGCGCCGCGCATCCTCGAGCAGCGACACGAGATCGTAGCTCGCCGGCCCGACCACCGCGTCCTGAAAGTCGAGCAAGCCGCAGGCGGCGACCCCGCTGCGCTCCGGCAGGAGCAAGAGGTTGTCGACGTGATAGTCGCGCAGGACCAGCGTCGGCGCGGCGGTCGCGGCGTGCGGCAGGACCTGCCGCCAGGCCTCGAGATAGCTCGCGCGCCAATCGGGGGGCAGCGCCGTGCCGGTGGCGGCCGGCAGGAACCAGTCGACGAGCAGCGCGGCCTCGCCGAGGAGGCGCTCCTCGTCATAGGCCGGCAGCGTCACCGCGAGCGGATCGAAGCGGCGCTGAAGATGAATCAGCACGTCGACGGCGAGGGCGTAGAGCGCTGCTTCGTCGGCGCCCTCGGCGAGGAGACGGGTATAGGTGCCGTCGCCGAGATCCTCGAGCAGCAGCAGCCCGTTTGTCTCGTCGCGCGCCAGTATGACCGGCGCGCTGAGGCCGAGCCGCTGGAGCAGCGCGGCGACGGCAAGGAAGGGGCGGACATTCTCCTGCGGCGGCGCATCCATGAGAATGGCGCGCCGACCATCGAGCGTCAGTCGCTCATAGCGGCGGAACGAGGCGTCGCCGGCGAGCTTGCGCCGCTCGCCATGGCGCCAGCCCGCGGAAGCGAGGAACGCAGCGATCACGGCGTCACGCTCAGCCATCGGCGGCGATCTCGCGCAGCGGCAGCGTCCAGCGCGCGCTCGCGCGCAGCGTCGCCAGCCTGGTAGTCGCATCGCCGCCAGGTTCGAGAACGATGTCGAGCCGCTCGCGCGGCAGCAGCGCACCAAGCCGCTCCGGCCATTCGATCAGCACGATGCCGTCGACCAGCGCCTCATCGAGGCCGAGCTCGTGCACCTCGTCAGGGCTGTTCAGCCGGTAGAAGTCAAAATGCCACACCACGCCGATCGCCGTCTCATAAGTCTGCACCAAGGTGAAGGTCGGGCTCGGCACTTCGTCGCGGATGCCAAGGGCAGCGATGAAGGCGCGCGCGAAGCTCGTCTTGCCAGCGCCCAGCGGTCCGGCCAGGGTGACCACGTCGCCCGGCTGCGCCTGACGGGCGAGGACGGCCGCAAATCTCGCGGTCGCCGCCTCGTCGGCCAATACGATCGAGCAATGGGCTGTCGCACCCTCTGAGGTTGCCGGCATGCGTTCTTTTAGCCTGTTCGCGCCGCCGCCGGAAGCGAGCGATGACGGGTTATCCGAGATTGTTCGGGCCTTGTTTCGAGGCTCAGTCGGGCCCGATGTCGGCCTCGGCGTCGCGCCCGCCGAGTGCCCGCCGGACATGCTCGGCGAGCTCAGCCTGACGATAGGGCTTGCCGATGATGGTGAATTCCTTCTCGGCGCCGTATTCGGCAGACAATGTCTGCATCGTGTAGCCCGAGGTGAGCAGGATCTTGATGTCCTGACGGAGCTTGCGGGCCTGGCGTGCCAGCTGGACGCCGCTGATGCCGTACGGCATGACTATATCGGTGAAAATCAGGTCGATCGGCTCATCGCGCTCGAGAATGGCCATCGCCTCGACGCCGTCATAGGCGACGAGAATGCGATAGCCGAGATCGGTCAAGGTCGCCACGGCGATGTCGAGGACGTCGGGATCGTCCTCGACGACCAGCACGGTTTCCGATCCCTTGGGCTTCACGGGCGGCTTGACCGGCTCGGGCTGGGTCGCCATCCGTGTCGCCTTGGGCAGGTAAATGGTAACCGCCGTGCCGCTGCCGACCTTGCTGGCGATCTTGACGGTGCCGCCGCTCTGGCGCACGAAGCCGTAGAGCTGGCTGAGGCCAAGCCCGCTTCCCTTGCCGAACTCCTTGGTCGTGTAGAATGGTTCGAAGGCGCGTTCGAGGACGTCCGGCGCCATGCCGCTGCCGGTATCGGCAACGGTGACCATGACGAAGGAACCGGGTGCGACATCGTCGTCGATGGTCGGATCGCCGGCGGCAAGCGTGATGTTCTGCGTCGTGATGCTGAGCGTGCCGCCGCCCGGCATCGCATCGCGCGCGTTGACGACGAGATTGAGTATCGCGGCCTCGAACTGCGCCGGATCGACATTGCACGGCCACAGCCCCGGATGGAGGTTGCTGCGCACGGCGACGGTCTCGCCGAGCGCCCGCCGGATGAGGGCGTCGAAATCGAGGATCAGCGCATTGAGGTTGCAGGTTTCCGGCCGCAGCGGCTGGAGGCGCGAGAAGGCGAGGAGCTGCGTGGTCAGGCGCGCGCCGCGCTCGGCCGAGCGGCGGATCGTCGCCGTCAGCTTGCGTAGCCGCGGATTGTTGCCGGCTTCGGCATCGAGGAAGTCAATATTGCCGATGATGACCGTCAGGAGGTTGTTGAAGTCATGGGCGACGCCGCCGGTCAACTGGCCGACCGCCTCCATCTTCTGGGCCTGGCGGAGGGCGGCCTGCGAGGATGCAAGCTCCTCGTTGGCGATGCGCAGCCGGTCGTTCGCCTCCTGGAGCTGCTGGGCGCGCCGATAGATCTCGGCGCCCATCTGCTCGGCCCGCGTGAGCAGCTCCTCGGTGACCCGCTTCTGCTCGTTGCCCTCGCGTTCCAGCTGAAGAAACTCGGTGACGTCCTCGACGCGGTGGATAATGTAGGCGACCTTCCCGTCGATACCGAGCACCGGCAGATTGACGAGGCTCCAATGTCGCTTCTCGAAGCCGGTGCCCTCCGGCCGAGGGATGTCGTATTTCTGCACCGCCATGGCATCCGGCTGCCCGCTGCGCAGCACGCGCTCTAGCGAAGCGCGCAGGTTGCGCAGTCCAGTCGCGGCGGGGTCGGCGGGATTGCCAGGAAACACCTCGAAGATGCCGCGGCCGACGATACGGTCGCGGCGCGTCATCGTCGCCTGCAGATAGGCGTCGCTGACCGCAACGATGACGAGAGCGGAATCGAGGACGAGATAGAGGCCGGGCGCTGCTTCGAACAACGCCCGATAGTCGGGATAGGACGAGGGCAACGGCGTCCCCATTGATCATCTCCGCAGCACCTGCCAGTACGGCGAGCGGGCCGTGCGGTCAGGAAAGGTCGGGCCAACGTTATCCGCGACCCCCGCAGTTGCCAAGTGCCGGCGCGCCGGTCATCTTACCGGCCGTCGTCGGCCCTGCGCAGGATGGATGGAGGATGGGGGATCACAGCACGGACGTCGCCATCATTGGCGCCGGGCCGGTCGGGCTATTCGCGGTCTTCGAATGTGGCATGCTCAAGATGCGCTGCCACGTCTTCGACGCCCTCGACATGACGGGCGGACAATGCACCGCGCTCTACCCGGAAAAGCCGATCTACGATATCCCAGGCTATCCGCAGATCGGCGCCGCCGAGCTGATCGACAGGCTGGTCGAGCAGGCGGCGCCGTTCAAGCCGGTCTTCCACCTCGGCCATGCCGTCGAGACGATCGTGCCGACCGGCGATGGCGGCTTCGTGCTCGCCACGACATCGGGCATCCGCGTTACGGCGCGCGCCGTGATCATCGCCGGCGGCGTCGGCGCCTTCGGCCCCAACCGGCCGCCGCTCGCCGACCTCGCCAACTACGAAGGCCGCAGTGTCTTTTATCTGGTACGGCGCCGCGAGGACTTTCGCGGCAAGCGCGTCGTCATTGCCGGCGGCGGCGATTCGGCGGTTGATTGGGTGCTCTCGCTCGCCGAGGTTGCGGCGCGCGTCATGGTTGTCCACCGTCGGGCTAAATTCCGCGCCGCGCCCGATTCGGCGGCGCGGCTGCAACACCTCGCCGATGACGGCCGGATCGATCTCGTCATTCCCTATCAGCTGCATGCGCTGGAAGGGACCGGCGGTCGGCTCAGCCACGTCGTCGTCGCCGATCTCGACGGCGGCACCAAGCGCCTCGAAGCGGACGCCTTGCTCG
This sequence comes from Allostellaceae bacterium, assembly GCA_036264595.1. Classification (GTDB taxonomy): domain Bacteria; phylum Pseudomonadota; class Alphaproteobacteria; order ATCC43930; family CGMCC-115725; genus URHD0088. The sequence continues at coordinate 1,983 of DATAQP010000005.1, read as the reverse complement.
CCTTCTTTGGCCTGGCGATGAATCTCGGGCCGATCGCGCAATGGGGCCTCGCGCTCGAGCGCAACCATATCGTCGTCGATCCGGCGACCGCGGAGACCTCGCAGCCCGGTATCTTCGCCATCGGCGATATCGCGACCTACAAGAACAAGCTGAAGCTCATCCTCTCCGGCTTCGCCGAGGCGGCAATGGCGGCGCATGCCATCTATCCGCGCGTCCATCCCGGCGAGGCGCTGCATTTCGAGTATTCAACGACCAAGGGCGTCCCGGGCCTTTGAGTGCCGCATGCCGGCGCGATTGAAAGGAGCATTGCGATGCGACTAACGCCGACACTGCCGATCGCCATCGTCGTGCTCGCGGCGCTGGTGGTGACGGGGTGCAAGAACCTCGTCATCCGGCCGCCGGGCGATGCCGCCGGCTTCTACGCCAGCCCCGACGGTCCGGGCGAGCGCTGAGGCGTCCTAAGAGGCGCGGATCGCCCAGGAGGGTTGGCCCGGCGGGGCCTCGCTCACCGCCGGATCGACCGGCAGATAGAGCGTGATCGTCGTTCCTTTATTGGCCTGGGAGACGATCTCGACACGGCCGCCATGCAGCTCGATGAAGCTCTTGACCAGGGAGAGGCCAAGCCCGGCGCCTGACTGGCGGGCCTGAGGGTTGCCGCGCTCGAACTTCTCGAAGACCCGCGCCTGATCCTCGGTCGGGATGCCGACGCCGTTATCAGCGACGGTCAGCGTGACGCCGCCTTCGTCGCGCCGCGCCGCCAGGCGGATGGTGCCGCCGGCAGGCGTGAACTTGATCGCGTTGGAGATCAGGTTGAAGAGCACCTGCTTGAGGCGGCGCTCGTCGGCGGTCAGCGTGCCGAGATCGTGCGGGCAATCGAATTCGAGGTTGATGTTCTGCTTGCGCGCGCGCTCGCGGGTGAGCGCGAGAACGCTCGCCATCAGCGTGTGAACGTCGATGTTCTCCGTCTCCAGCATCATGTAGCCGGCTTCGATCGTCGCCAGGTCGAGGATGTCGTTGATCAGCGTCAGCAGACGGTGAGAGCTGTCGAGAATCCCGCGACTGTAATCGAGCTGGCGCGGATTGAGCTCGCCGAAATACTGGTTGGTGAGGATTTCGGCAAAGCCGATGATGGCATTGAGCGGCGTGCGCAACTCGTAGGAGACGTTGGCGATGAATTCGCTCTTGAGCCGCCCGGCTGTCTCGAGCGCCTCGTTGCGCTCGCGCAGGGCGCGCTGCACGCGCGTCGAATCGGTGACGTCGAGATAGCTCAGGAGGACATTGCCGTCGGGCAGCGGCACCGAGGCAACCTGCAGCGTCGAGCCGTCGCGCCGCTCGAGCTGGCCGCTCGACAGCACCTGCGCAGTGACGCGCGCCATGATGCGGCTCTTGAGCGAAGGCCAGTCGCCGCTATCGTCGAAGAAGCTGCGCGTCTTCTCGACGATGTCGCCGATATGCGGCTCGCCCTGGAGGTCCTCGGGCTTCAACTCCCAGATCTTGCCATAGGCCGGATTCGACAGCTTGAGGCGGCCGTCGCTGCCGTAGACGGCGATCGCCTCGTAGAGATTGTCGAGCGTCTCGCGCTGCACCTCGATCAGCGTGTTGTAGAGGCGCTCGAGCGCCAGCTTGTCGGTGACGTCCTCGAAGATGAAGGTGAGGCCGCCGAACGGGTGGGTTGAGACGAAATAGCGCAAGGTGCGCTCGTCGGGGAGATGGAGCAGCCCCTCATCCGGCTCGATGAGCGCGGTGAACATGGCGAGCTGCTGCTTCTTGAAGGCGCGGAAATCCGCGTATTCCGGAATGCGCCGCCGCTCGCGCAGGCGCTCCAGGACCTCGCCGAGAGTCGGCTCGCTGGCGAGCCACTCCTCCTCGAGCCGCCACAGCGTGCTGAAGGCGGTGTTGTAGAATTTAAGATGGGTGTCGGGACCGTAGATGGCGATCGACGTGGCGACGTTCTCGAGTACGTCCGCATGCGCCGCGATGTGG
>DATAQP010000547.1:0-5074 GCA_036264595.1 Allostellaceae bacterium | reverse complement strand
CCCCGCCTTCGGCGGCGCCATCGAGGATTGGTTCGCCTATGTCCTCGCGCTCGTCTTCCTGCTGTTCCGGCCGCAGGGCCTGTTCGGCGAGCGCATCATCGAGCGGGTGTAGGACATGCTCTACCGCGAGGCCGGACAGTTCAAGACCAGCTACGCCAGCGATCAGGCGATCTTCCCGATCCCGCAGGACCGCGTCGTCTTCGCGCTGGTCCTGCTGGTCGGCTTCGTCATCGTGCCGCTGGTCGCCTCGGAATACGCCCTCCTCACCATCATGATCCCGTTCCTGGTCTTCGCGCTGGCGTCGGTCGGGCTCAACATCCTCACCGGCTATGCCGGCCAGGTCTCGCTCGGCACCGGCGGCTTCATGGCGGTCGGCGCCTTCGCCGCCTACAAGCTGTCGACCAGCTTCCCCGGGCTCAACATCGCCATAGTCTTCCTTCTCGCCGGGCTGGTCGCCGCCGCGGTCGGCGTCGTCTTCGGCCTGCCGTCGCTGCGCATCAAGGGCTTCTACCTCGCCGTCGCGACTCTGGCGTCGCAGTTCTTCCTGATCTGGATGTTCAACAAATTCCCGTGGTTCTTCAACTACAGCCCCTCGGGCGTGATCAGCGCGCCGCCGCGCGCCGTATTCGGGAATTTCGACGTCACCGGCGCCGAGGCGAGCCCGGTCGCCAAGTACCTCTTCACCGTGACTTTCGTCAGCGTTCTCGCCCTCGCCGCCAAGAACCTCATTCGCGGCCGCATCGGACGCTCGTGGATGGCGATCCGCGACATGGACATCGCCGCCGAGATCATCGGCATCAAGCCGCTCAACGCCAAGCTCTCGGCCTTCGCCGTGAGCTCGTTCTTCGTCGGCGTCGCCGGCGCCTTCTTCGCCTTCATCTACACCGGCAGCGTCGAGGCGGCGGCCTTCGACATCGACCGATCGTTCCAGATCCTCTTCATGATCATCATCGGCGGGCTCGGCAGCATCCTCGGCTCCTTCCTTGGCGCCGCCTTCATCACGCTGCTGCCGCTCTTTCTCGACCGCGCCGGCGCCATGCTCGGCCTGCCGGTTCCGGTCAACGTGCTGACCAATCTCGAGAACATGATCTTCGGCGGCCTGATCTGCTTCTTCCTCATCGTCGAGCCGAACGGGCTCGCGCGGCTGTGGCAGATCGCCAAGGAAAAGCTGCGCTTGTGGCCGTTTCCGCATTGACCGGCGCGGCCGAGAGAAGGGCGAGAGAAATTGCGTGGACCAGCCGGGAATGTTAGGTTTCGCGCAAGAGCAGGACACGCTGCCACGGTCGATCAAGCCAACCATTCAGGGAGGATGTCATGGATCTTAGAAGGATAATCGTCGGCCTGATCGCCGGCGCCGCGCTTGGCGGCGGCTTGGCGGCGAGCCAGGCGATGGCGCAGAACGAGCAATTCTTCCCGCGCCTCGTCTACCGCACCGGCCCTTACGCGCCCAACGGCATCCCCTTCGCCGACGGCTATGCCGACTATCTCGACATGATCAACGCGCGCGACGGCGGCGTGAACGGCGTCAAGCTGACCTACGAGGAGTGCGAGGACGGCTACGACAACTCCAAGGGCGTCGAGTGCTATGAGCGCCTCAAGGGCCACCCCCCGACCGGCGCCGGGGTCGTCGATCCGCTATCGACCGGTATTACCTATGCGCTGGTCGAGCGCACGCCGGCCGACAAGATCCCGATGGTGACGATGGGCTATGGCCGCGCCGATGCGAGCTACGGGGCAGCCTTCCCCTATGCCTTCACCTTCCCGGTCACCTATTGGGAAGGCGCCGACGCGATGATCACCTATATCGGCGCGCAAGAAGGCGGCATGGCCAAGCTCAAGGGCAAGAAGATCGCCCTCGTCTATCACGATAGCGCCTATGGCAAGGAGCCGATCGCGACGCTCGAGAAGCTCGCCGAGATGAACGGCTTCAAATTCGACAAATTCGCCATCTCGCCGCCCGGCATCGAGCAGAAATCGACCTGGCTGCAGATCCGCCAGCTCAAGCCCAACTGGGTGCTGATGTGGGGCTGGGGTGTGATGAACTCGACGGCGATCCGCGAGGCGGCGGCGGTCGGCTTCCCGATGGATCACTTCATCGGCATCTGGTACTCGGGCGCCGAGCCCGACGTCATTCCCGCAGGCAAAGCGGCGATCGGCTACAAGGCCGCGACCTTCCACGGCTCGGGCACCGACTTCACGGTGATCCGCGACATCGCCAAATATGTGTACGACCAGGGCAAGGGCAAGACAACCAAGGACAAGATCGGCGACGTGCTCTATGTCCGCGGCGCAATCAACGCGATGTTCAACGTCGAGGCGATCCGCATCGCACAGAAGAAGTTCGGCAACAAGCCGCTGACCGGCGAGCAGGTCCGCTGGGGGCTGGAGAACCTCGACATCACCCCGGCCCGCGTCACCGAGCTCGGCGCCGAAGGGCTGATCGCGCCGATGAAGATCAGCTGCGAGAATCATGGCGGGCACGGCCTCGTGCGCATCCAGCAATGGGACGGCGCCCATTGGAAATACGCCTCCGACTGGATCGAGCCGCACCACGACCTGCTCGACCCGATGTACAAGGCCTCGGCGCTCGCCTATGCCAAGGAGAAGAACATCACGCCGCGCGATTGCGGCAAGCCGCAATCGTGAGGGAAGGCTGAGCGAGACCGATGGTCGCTCTCGCGCATGACGACCGCGCCGCCCGCCTTGCAGCGGGCGGCGCGCAGCTTAGCGTCAACAACATCGAAGTCATCTACGACCATGTCATCCTCGTCCTGAAGGGCGTCTCGCTCGAGGTACCCGAGGGCGGCATCGTCGCCCTGCTCGGCGCCAACGGCGCCGGCAAGACGACGACGCTGAAGGCGATCTCGAACCTGCTGCACGCCGAGCGCGGCGACGTCACCAAGGGCACCATCGAATACCAGGGCAAGCGCGTCGAGCGCCTGTCGCCCAACGAGCTGGTCAAGGCGGGCGTCATTCAGGTGATGGAGGGCCGCCACTGCTTCGGCCATCTCACCGTCGACGAGAATCTGCTGACCGGCGCCTTCACGCGCCCGATGATGGGCGGCGGCCGTGCCGAGATCAGGCGCGACCTCGATCTCGTCTACGGTTATTTCCCGCGCCTGCAGCAGCGCAAGAAGAGCCTCGCCGGCTACATCTCGGGCGGCGAGCAGCAGATGGTCGCGATCGGCCGTGCGCTGATGGCGCGTCCGAAGATGATCCTGCTCGACGAGCCGTCGATGGGGCTCGCGCCGCAGATCGTCGAGGAGATCTTCGACATCGTCCAGCGCCTCAACCGAGACGAGGGCGTCAGCTTCCTGCTCGCCGAGCAGAACACCAATATCGCGCTACGCTATGCCGATTACGGCTACATCCTGGAAAACGGCCGCGTCGTGCTCGACGGCGATGCAGCGACCTTGCGCTCCAACGAGGACGTCAAGGAATTCTATCTCGGCATCGCCGCCACCGGCCGCAAGAGCTACCGCGACGTCAAGCACTACAAGCGGCGCAAGCGCTGGCTGGCGTAGGACTTGACTCCCTCTCCCGCTTGCGGGAGAGGGTTGGGGTGAGGGCTGACCAGTGAACTTATGCCGGCACCGTCAATAGCAGGGCACGAGCCCTCACCCTTCCCTCTCCCGCAAGCGGGAGAGGGTTCTTAAGAGCGAGCGCTGAATGGCCACCAACACCGGCTTCTACGACGACCTCGAAACCCGCGCGCCGGAACAGCGCGAGGCGGCGTTTCTGGCGGCTTTGCGCGTCCAGCTCGCCCATGCCAAGGCACATGCCCCAGCCTTCGCCGGCATCCTCGCCGATGTCGATCCGGCCGATATCGTCGACCGCCGCACCCTCGCCCTGCTGCCGGTGACGCGCAAGAGCGCGCTGATCGAACGCCAGCGTGCGGCACCGCCCTTCGGCGGCTTCGCCGCGGTGGCGCCCGGCGCGCTCGCCCGCATCTTCAGCTCGCCGGGGCCGATCTACGACCCCGAGGGCAGGCGGGCCGATTACTGGCGCATGGCGCGCTCCCTCTATGCCGCCGGCTTCCGCGCCGGCGACATCGTGCATAATTGCTTCTCCTATCATCTGACCCCGGCCGGATCGATGCTGGAGAGCGGCGCGCATGCGCTCGGCTGTGCGGTCATCCCTGGCGGCACGGGACAAAGCGAGCAGCAGGTCCGCACCATCGCCGATCTCAAGCCCGCCGGTTATGTCGGGACGCCCTCCTTCCTGGCCATCATCCTCGACCAGGCGGCCAAGCTCGGCAGCGATCTCGCCTGCCTCACGCGGGCGCTGGTCTCCGGCGAGGCCTTCCCGGCAGCGCTGCGCCAGCGTTTCGCCGCCGCCGGCATCGACGCGCTGCAATGCTACGCCACCGCCGATCTCGGCCTCATCGCCTATGAGAGCCCGGCGCGCGAGGGACTCATTCTCGACGAAGGCATCATCGTCGAGATCGTCCAGCCCGGCACCGGCGATCCGATCGGGCCGGGCGGCGTCGGCGAGGTCGTCGTCACCACGTTGACGCCGGACTATCCGCTGATCCGCTTCGCCACCGGCGATCTCTCGGCCTATCTGCCCGGCACTAGCCCATGCGGGCGCACCAATCATCGCATCAAGGGCTGGATGGGGCGCGCCGATCAGGCAACCAAGGTCAGGGGCATGTTCGTGCAGCCGGCGCAGATCGCCGAGCTCGTCAAGCGCCACAAGGAGATCATCCGCGCTCGTCTCGTCGTCGCGCGCGACGCCAAAGGCGACGACGAGATGACGCTCAAGATCGAGATGGGGGAGCCGGAAGAGAATGTTGCGCGGATCGCCGAGACCTTGCAGGCGCTGACCAAGCTGCGCGGCACCGTGCTCCGCGTCCCGACCGGCAGCCTACCCAATGACGGGAAGATCATCGACGATATTCGACCGCCGGATTAACTTCTGGCATGGCAGCTCCACAATATCACGCTTTCGCCGCTTTTCCGTCGAAGTGCTGGCGCATTCTCGGGGTCTTATGCTGATTGTAAGGCTCGTCCTTACGGGTTTGCCCCCCAAGCCCATACGGCGGCTCCGGATCCCCCTCCTCCGGAGCCGCCGT
>DATAQP010000530.1:0-3535 GCA_036264595.1 Allostellaceae bacterium | reverse complement strand
CCGACGACGGGATTGCCCACCCGCCGGGCCGCGGCCTTCTTGCGCGCATCCTTGATGCGGTGCACCTCCTCGAAGGTGCGGCCGTGGCATTGGCAGCCGGGAAACGCCGCCACCGGCCAGGGCGTGGCTTCGTTGTTGGCCGGCTGCGTGGTCGACACGATCGGCGCTCTCACCACCGTTACCAGGAGCTTATCATCCGCCATCGCGTGAATTCGACCCACCGCAAGGAAGCTCAGACTAGCACAATGCGGCGGCCCGTGCGGGTTTACCCTGGGCGTGCCGCGACGCAGAAGAGGATATAGAGCGTCCACAGCCTCTTTGCATGGTCGCGCCGCCCGCTGCGGTGCTCGTCGAGCAGCATCTCGATGACCGGCGCATTGAACCACGCGGCAACCGGATTGCCGCGGTCGAGCAGCCGGCCGCGCATCGTCTCGAAGAACAGCGTGCGCAAGAGGTCGGCGAGCGGCAGGGCGAAGCCGTGCTTCGGGCGGTAGACGGTATCGGGCGGCACCAGCCTGGCGGCCAGCTTCTTCAGCAAATACTTGCCCCGCAACCCCCGCAGCTTCCAGTGACCCGGCAGGGCGATGGCGAACTCGGCGAAATCGCGGGCCAGGAAGGGCGCGCGCACCTCCAGGCTGTTCATCATCGCGGCACGATCGGTCTTCACCAGGATGTCCTCCGGCAGGTAGGTCTGCAGGAAGAGCTGGAGCAGGCGCGGCAGGCGCTCCTCCGGCAGGCCGCGCCGGGCGAGCGCGTAGATCGGCGCGAAGGTCGCGGCGACAGGATCCTCGGGCAGCGCATCGGCGCGCCACAGCGCCTGCTTCTCGTCCGCCGAGAACGGCGCCATCCAGAGGAAGGACTGCAGATCCTCGTTGTGGCCGAAGCCCTGGGTAAGTTGACCGAGCCGGAAGCGCAGATTCATGTACTCGCGCGAGGCCGGCGCCAAAGCGAGGCCGCGCCGCGCGATGGCGCCCACAGCGGCCGGCACGTGGCGCATCATCGGCGCCGCGAGCTGGGCCTGGAAATTGGGATAGCCCGCGAAGACCTCGTCGGCGCCGTCGCCGCCAAGCGCCACCGTCATGCTTTGCCGCGCCGCCCGGCAGACGAGATAGGTCGGCAGCAGCGAGCTGTCGGCGAGCGGCTCGTCGAGCCGCTCGCTCACCGCGGCGAAGGCGTCAAGGAGATCGGCGCGTCCGAGTTCGACGATCTCATGCCTGATACCGAGATGGGACGCGACCTTGACGGCGTGCGGCGTCTCGTCGAAGGAGAGAACAGGCATCCTGACGGTGAAGGCGGTGATGGCGCTGGCGTGGCGTGCGGCGAGAGCGGCGATGAGGCCGGAATCGACGCCGCCGGAGAGGAACACCCCGACCGGAACATCGGCGACCAGCCGTTCCCTGACCGAGGCGTCGAGGAGCTGCTCGAGCCGGGCGATGCCTTCCGCCTCGTCGACGATCGCCGCGTTCTCGCCGCGCGGCGGCTGCCAATAGGGCGCGACCTCGATGCGTCCGTTGGCGAAGGTCAGGAGATGGCCGGGCGGCAGCTTGCTTATACCCTCGCGGCCCGAGCGGTCGCCTGGCAGGTATTCATAGGTGAGGAACTGGAAGGCCGCCTCGCGATCGATGCCGCTGGCGCGGAAGGCGGGATGGCGGCGTAGCGCCGAAAGCTCCGAGCCGAAGACGAGGTGACCACCCGCCAGCCCGTAGAAGAGCGGCTTCTCGCCGAAACGGTCACGCGCGAGATAGAGCGTGCCGCTCCGCCCGTCGCGGAAGGCGAAGGCGAACATGCCGTCGATCTTCGCCAGCGTCGCGCGGATGCCAAAGCGGCGCAGCATCTGGAACAGCACCTCGGTATCCGAGCGGTCGCGCAGCGCCACCCCGCCAGCACGCAAGTCGGCAGCGAGGTCGCGATAGCCGTAGATTTCGCCGTTGAAGATCAGCGCGTCCCCGGTGGCCGCCTCGACGCGCGGCTGCGCGCCGCCGGCGAGATCGATGACCGCCAGCCGGTTATGGCCAAACGCGATATCCGCATCGACGTAGTCCCCGCTGCCGTCGGGGCCGCGATGGGCGAGCGCGGCGATCATCGCGCGCACGATCGCCGGCGCGTCGGCGCCAGGTCCGGTGAAGCCGGCGAGACCGCACATCGGCTAGCGTCTCTTCGCGGATACGGCGTGCTTGCGCGGCTCGACGGCCGGGAGGTTCCGCGTCGAGCGAACCTTGTAGGGAACCTTGTCCTGCGACTCGTAATAAGTGCGCACCTGCACCTCGGCGAGCACCCCGAGCAGGAGGAAGAGGATGCCGGAGAGCCCGGTCGTCGCCGCCAGCAGCGGCAACGGCGTCTGAATCAGCGATATGCCGGTGAAGATCTTGAGGGCGACGGCGAGAGCGAAGGTGGCGATCGCCAGCAGGATGAAGCCGAGGCCGAACTTGCCGAAGAACTGGATCGGCCGGTCGAAGGCGCGGTCGATGAAATAGAGGATGAGGAGGTCGAGCGTGACGCGGGCGATGCGGCCCATTCCGTATTTCGAGCGCCCGAAACGACGCGGATGGTGATCGACGACGAGCTCGGTGACGCGCGCCCCTTCCCACGCGGCATAGATCGGGATGAAGCGGTGCATCTCGCCGTAGAGGCGGACCTCCTCGACGACGTCGCGGCGATAGGCTTTGAGGGTGCAGCCGTAATCGTGCAGCTTGACGCCCATCAAGCTGGAGATCAGCCAATTCGCCGCTATCGAGGGGGCGCGGCGCGACAGCGTATCCTCGCGCTCCTTGCGCCAGCCGGAGACCACGTCGTGGCCCTCCGCCAGCTTGGCGAGGAGGCGCGGTATGTCGTGCGGATCGTTCTGCCCGTCGCCATCCATCGGAACGATGACGGCGCCGGTGCTGTACTGGATCGCCGCCATGAGAGCGGCGGTCTGGCCGTAATTGCGGCGCAGGCGGATGACGCAGACGCATGGGTCCGCGGCGGCGAGACGGTCGAGCACCTGCGGCGACGAATCCGTCGAGCCGTCATCGACGAAGATGATCTCGGCCTCCTGGCCAAGCTCGTCGAGCACCGGCTTCAGCGCCCGGTAAAGCGGGTCGAGGTTCTCCTCCTCGTTGTAGATCGGTATGACGACCGAAATATCCATCGTCCCCACTTGCGCTGGCGACCGCGACCGTCGCAGAGGCTTCTTATCCCGCATGCCGGCAGCCGAGGAAGCGTTTTATGCCGCCCCTGATTATCGGTATAGTACTCGCCTGACAGTGGTGTTTTTCCTGTTAACAACAGAATTTTTACAGGCGCAATATTCTCTCGCCACACCTTTAGCGTGTGTCTCAGGCGAGTCTTGTGGACCGTCGCTGCCGCATCGTGGTCGTGGGCCATGCATCCGCACCGCCTCATCTTAGAACCTTAACGGACATAATATATATGCCGTTTAGGACCTGAATGCAAGAGGCGATGAGATCCGTTCACGCCGCGAGGGAGTATGTTGAAGCTTGGCTGCTTGCCGGAATCAGTGCCCGGGGCAGGGCAGAACCTCGATGGTCACGTG
>DATAQP010000521.1:0-5215 GCA_036264595.1 Allostellaceae bacterium | reverse complement strand
GGTGGCGGCTACGAGCAGACCCTCGCCTGGCTTGGCGGGCCGGTGCCCGCTATATTGATGATCGTGCTGATCGCCGTCACGTTCTACCACGCCGCGCTCGGCGTGCAGGTCGTCATCGAAGACTATGTTCACCGGGAATGGGTCAAGCTCGGCGCGCTGATCTCATTGCGCTTCGCCTGCGTCCTCCTGGCCGTGGCCGGCATTTTCGCCGTGCTGCGCGTCGCCGTGGGAGGCTGAACCGCCATGTCGCAAGCTTACAAGATCGTCGACCATAGCCATGACGTCATCGTCGTCGGCGCCGGGGGCGCCGGGCTGCGTGCGACGTTGGGGATGACGGCAGCCGGGCTGAAGACGGCCTGCATCACCAAGGTTTTCCCGACGCGCAGCCACACCGTGGCGGCGCAAGGCGGCATCAGCGCCGCGCTCGGCAATATGGGTGCCGATGACTGGCGCTGGCACATGTACGATACGGTCAAGGGCTCGGACTGGCTCGGCGACCAGGATGCCATCGAATATATGTGCCGCAATGCCATGCCGGCGATCATCGAACTCGAGCATTATGGCGTGCCCTTCTCGCGTACCGAAGCGGGGCGGATCTACCAGCGTCCCTTCGGCGGCCACACCACGGAATACGGCGAGGGCAGCATGGCGAAGCGCGCTTGCGCCGCCGCCGATCGCACCGGCCATGCCATCATCCACACGCTCTACCAGCAGTGCCTGAAGCACGACGCCGAGTTCTTCGTCGAGTATTTCGCCCTCGATCTCATCATGGACGAGGACGGCGCTTGCCGCGGCGTCATGGCCTGGAACCTCGAGGACGGCACGCTCCATCGCTTCCGCGCCCATCTCGTTGTCATGGCGACCGGCGGCTATGGCAGGGCCTATTTCTCCGCCACCTCGGCGCATACCTGCACGGGTGACGGCAACGCGATGATCCTGCGCGCCGGCCTGCCATTGCAGGACATGGAGTTCGTGCAGTTCCACCCCACCGGCATCTACGGCGCCGGCTGCCTCATCACCGAGGGCGCGCGGGGCGAGGGCGGCTATCTCACCAACGCCGAGGGCGAGCGCTTCATGGAGCGTTACGCGCCGCATGCCAAGGATCTCGCCTCGCGCGACGTCGTCAGCCGCTCGATGACGATCGAGATCCGCGAGGGGCGCGGCTGTGGTCCCGAAAAGGACCACATCATGCTCCATCTCGAGCATCTCGATCCCGCCGTGCTGCACGAGCGTCTGCCCGGCATCTCCGAGACGGCAAAGATCTTCTCGGGCGTCGACGTCACCAAGCAGCCGATCCCCGTGCTGCCGACCGTGCACTACAACATGGGCGGCATCCCGACCAACTATCACGGCGAGGTGCTGGCGCCGACGCCGGACGCTCCCGATCGCATTGCCCCCGGGCTGATGGCGATCGGCGAAACCGCCTGCGTCTCGGTCCACGGCGCCAATCGGCTCGGCACCAATTCGCTGCTCGATCTCGTGGTGTTCGGCCGTGCCGCGGCGTTGCGCGCCCGCGAGATCGTCACGCCGAACACGCCGCACAAGCCATTGCCCGCTTCGGCCGGCGAGGCGGCGATCGCCCGGCTCGACCGTATCCGTAACGCCAAGGGCGGCACGCGGACCAGCGAGATCCGCCTGGCGATGCAGCGCACGATGCAGAACAACTGTGCCGTCTTCCGCACCACAGCGGTCCTCGAGGAGGGCGTGAGCAAGATCGACGAGGTGGCACTGTCGGTCGGCGATCTCGGCCTCAGCGACCGCTCGATGATCTGGAACAGCGATCTCGTCGAGACGCTCGAGCTCGAGAACCTGCTGGCCCAGGCCGTCGTCACCATGCATTCCGCCGCCAACCGCAAGGAGAGCCGCGGCGCCCATGCGCATGAGGACTATCCCGAGCGCGATGACAAGGAGTGGATGAAGCACACCGCCGCGTGGCTCGACGGCAGCGGCAGGGTGACGATCGGCTATCGGCCCGTGCATCTCTACACGCTGTCGAACGAGGTGCAGGTCTTTCCGCCGAAAGCGCGCGTCTATTGAGCGAGATCTGAATGGCTGAATTCACCCTTCCGGCAAACTCGAAAGTCGGTCCCGGCAAAGCCTTTCCGGCGCCCGGCGGTGCCAAGCGCGTGCGCGATTTCAAGATCTATCGCTGGGATCCGGATAGTGGCGAGAATCCGCGCATGGATACCTACGGCATCGATCTCGACGCTTGCGGGCCGATGGTCCTCGACGCGCTCATCAAGATCAAGAACGAGGTCGACGGCACGCTCACCTTCCGCCGCTCGTGCCGCGAGGGCATCTGCGGCTCCTGCGCGATGAATATAGACGGCACCAACACGCTCGCGTGCCTCAAGCCGATCGAGGACGTCAAGGGCGCGGTCAGCATCTATCCGCTGCCGCATATGCCAGTGGTCAAGGACCTGGTTCCCGACTTTACGCATATCTACGCGCAGTATCATTCGATCAAGCCGTGGCTGCAGACGATGACGCCGCCCCCGCCCGACCGTGAGCAGAGCCAGTCCGTCGCCGAGCGAGAGAAGCTCGACGGGCTGTGGGAATGCATCCTCTGCTTCTGCTGCTCGACCTCCTGTCCGAGCTATTGGTGGAACGGCGACCGCTATCTCGGCCCGGCCATATTGCTGCAGGCCTATCGCTGGATCGCCGACAGCCGCGACGAGAACACCGGCGAGCGCCTCGACGCTCTCGAGGATCCCTTCCGGCTCTATCGCTGCCACACCATCATGAACTGCACGAAGACCTGCCCGAAGGGGCTCAATCCCGCGAAGGCGATCGCCGAGATCAAGAAGCTGATGGTGATCCGGCGTTAGCCGAGTTCGATATCCCCATCGATGTCGCGGGTGAGGGCGGCGCCTGACAGGGTCAGCGTGACCTTCGCCTTGAGCGTCTCGTTGCCCTTGAGCTTGCCGGACGCCACCGCTGCACGCACGGCGTTCTCGATCTCGCGCTGCGAGGTGACGCCCACAACCTTGAGGAATTTGCGGATCGACATGTTGAAGCGGTCTTCATCCATCGCGTCAGCTCCCATCCGGTTCGAGTGTCTCGCTATCGGTTTGTTACACCAGTTCGGGTGGGGCCGGGAGAATTCCAACCCCGGTCTCTCGGGCGTGCCTGTTCCGGCATTTGCCGTGCCGAAATTTACCGTATACGGTATCCGATAATTATGCAGCGCCTCACCGTTCAACCCCAACTCGTCGACCGCGCCTACGGCGCCATTCTCGATGAGATCTGCACCGGGCGCTTGGCGCCGGGGCAGCGTGTGGTCCAGGACGAGCTCGCGGAGCGGCTCGCCGTCTCGCGCCAGCCGGTGCTGCAGGCGCTGCTCCTGCTGAAACGTCAGGGATTTCTCCACGAGACCGGCCGGCGCGGTCTGATGGTCGCGCCGATCGAGCCCGTCTTCACCGCACATCTCTATGAGCTACGCCGGGCGCTCGACGGCGTCGCGGCGCATGGCGCCGCGCTGCGGCATACCGCTTCGTCGGCGACGGCGGGGCGGGCCCTCATCGAGCGCGGCCGGCGCGTCGTTTCCTCCGGCGACACCGCGGCAATGATTGCCGCCGATATCGCTTTTCACCGCTTCATCTACGAGCTGTCGGGCAACAAGCTGATCGCCGAGACCGCGACCTTGCATTGGCATCACATCCGCCGCGTCATGGGCCAAGTCCTGCGGGAGGCCGGGCGACTCGGCACGATCTGGGACGAGCATGAGGGCATCCTCGACGCCGTCTTGCGTGGCAACGCCGATGAGGCGGAGGCGCGCTCGCGGCATCACGCCGAGCGCGCCGCACAGGCCCTGATTGCCGAGCTCACCCTGTCGCTTGAGCAGGCGGTCTGACACGATCCAGCAATGGGAGAGACGAGATGAAACTGACGCCGGCGCAGATCGCGGAATTCGAGGAGCAGGGCTATCTCTTCCTGCCCAGCCTCTTCTCGCCCGAGGAGATGACCGTCCTCAATGCCGAGGTGCCCGGCTTGCTAGCGCAGCATCGCGAGGAGGTGGTGCGCGAGAAGGGCACCGAGGCGCCGCGCACGGCCTTCTACGTGCAGACCTGGAACGAGGTCTACGAGAAGCTCGCCCGGCATCCGAAGCTGGTCGAGCCGGGGATGCAGCTCCTCGGTTCCGACAAGCTATACATGCATCAGTTCAAGATCAACGCTAAGGCCGCCTTCGACGGCGCGGTCTGGCAATGGCACCAGGATTATGCGACCTGGTTCAACGACGACGACATGCCGGCGCCGCGGGCGATGAACATCGCGCTCTTTCTCGCCGAGGCGAACGAGTTCAACGGCCCGCTGATGTTCATCCCGAAGAGTCACCGGCGCGGCCGTCTCGAGGCCGGCCACGACGTGACGACGACAAGCTACCCGCTATGGACGGTCGACAACGAGACGATCACCCGTCTGGTCGCCGAAGGCGGCATTGTCGCGCCGAAGGGGCCGCCGGGCTCGGTGCTGCTCTTCCACGCCAATCTCGTCCACGCCTCGGGATCGAATTTGACGCCGTGGTCGCGCTGGATCGTCTATCTCTCGCTCAATCGCTGCGACAACGCCATTCGCCGCTTCAAGCGGCCGAGCTGGATCGCCAATCGCGATTTCACGCCGATCGAGATGCTCGACGACGATTGTCTGCTGCGCTATGCGCGCGAGCGCCGCACGGCGGCGGAGTAGGGCGATGAATCTTCATGCGAAGCTGCGTGAGCGCGCCGATGCGGGACGGCCGGTCCGCGTCGGGCTGATCGGCGCCGGCAAGTTCGGCTCGATGTTTCTCGCCCAGGCGCCGCGCACCGCCGGGCTGCACGTCATGGCGATAGCCGATCTCTCGCCCGAGCGGGCGCGGCAATCGCTGCAGCGCGTCGGTTGGACGGCGGAGCAATATGCAGCGCGCTCGTTCAGCCAGGCAGTCGAGCATGGCTCGACCTTCATCACCGACGATGCGGCTTCGCTCATCGCCGCCGACGGCATGGAGGTGGTGATCGACGCCACCGGTCATCCCGCTTCCGGCATCCATCATGCCCTGCTGTGCTGCAAGCATGGCCGGCACATCGTCATGGTCAATGTCGAGGCCGACGTGCTCGCCGGTCCGCTGCTGGCACGTCGCGCCGCCGAAGCCGGCATCGTCTACTCGCTGGCCTATGGCGACCAGCCGGCGCTCATCGCCGAGATGGTCGATTGGGGCCGCGCCGCCGGGTTCGACATC
>DATAQP010000476.1:0-4189 GCA_036264595.1 Allostellaceae bacterium | reverse complement strand
CACGACGGCTATGCCTGTGACCTCACTTGAACGTCCGACGCTCTAGCTGCGCGGCAGCTCGCCTTCGGCGCGCAGCATGGCGAGGGCGCCCCGGAAGGCGGCGAGCGTCGCCGCCATCTCGTCCGGCCCATGCGTCGCCGAGACGAAGCCGGCAAGCCGCCCCATGACATCGACGCCCTGGACGAGCAATGCCAGCCGCACCTTCTGCGCCAGCGGCCCGGGAACCGCGACCATCTCGCGGTAGTCGATCGCGAAGGGGTCGAATTTTCTGGGGTCGAGGGGACGATTCCTAGGGTTGAGGAAGATGTGGAAGCCGCTGAACGTGCCATGGGCGGCCCAGGGCACCCGCTCTTCCGCGAGGATCTCGTTGAAGCCGGCACGCAATTCGGCGGCGTAGCCTTTCGCCCGCTCGCAAGCATCCGAGGTCTCGATGATCTCGAGCGTCGCGTTGCCGGCGGCGGCGGAGACCGGATTGGCGTTGTAAGTGCCGGGATGGGAGATCTTCTCGCGCCCCTTGCTGGCGGCGACGGCGAAATCGAGCTCGTCGAGAATGGCCTTGCTGCCGACGATCGCACCGCCCGGCAACCCGCCGGCGAGGATCTTGGCGAGCGCCGTCAAGTCCGGCGTCACGCCATATTCGCGCTGGGCGCCGCCCTTGGAGACGCGGAAGCCGGTGATCACCTCGTCGAAGATGAGGACGATGCCGCGCTTCGCCGTCGCCTCGCGCAAGGCGACGAGGAACTCGGGGGCCAGCGGCACCATGCCGAAGCTCGCGCCGGTCGGCTCCAGAATGACCGCGGCGATGTCGTCGTCGCCGGCGAGGGCCGCCCGCATCGCCGGAATATCCCCGGGCGGCAGCAGAATGGTGTGGGCGGCGATCTCGGCGATGACGCCCGCCGTCGCCGAGCCGTCGAAATGCGAGGCATGGCCGGCCGTCATGTGGTCGTGCCAGCCGTGAAAATTGGTCAGGAAGCGGACGAGCTTCGACTTGCCGGTGAAGGCACGCGCCAGGCGCACCGCCATCAGCGTCGCCTCGGTGCCGGAGGAGGTGAAGCGCACGCGCTCGGCCGACGGGACGAGACGGCGCACGGCCTCGCCCCAGCGCACCTCGCCGACATGGTTGGAGCCGAAATGCGTGCCGCGATCGAGCGTCTCGTGCATCGCCGCCAGCACGGCCGGATGGTTGTGGCCGAGCAGCAGGGCGCCGTGGCCGCCGAAATAGTCGACATACTCATTGCCGTCGACATCCCATTTGCGCGGCCCCTTGGCGCGCTCGACATAGATGCCGTAGGGCTTGACGTAGCGCGCATCGTGAGTGATGCCGCTCGGCAGGATGTCGTTGGCCTCGGCGGCGAGGCGCTCGGAGCGCCCGGTGCGCTCGCGATAGGCGGCAATGATCTTCGAATTGGACGGGCTGTCATCGGGCATGTTCGCGATCCTTTGGCTCCGGGGCCGGGCGGCCCGGAAAATCATAAAGGGGTAGTCGCAAAATGTCACACGACCAAGCGCCTGGTCTGAGGTAATCAGCATTCGGCAAAGGGAGGGACGCTATGTCATCTCGCGTGAGACCCGTTCCGCAAGGCCATCACACCGTGGCACCGTATTTGATCGTCCGCAACGCAGCCAGCGCCTTGGAATTCTATCAGAGGGCATTCCGCGCGACCGAGCTCGTGCGCATCTCGGGCCCGCAGGGGCGGGTCGGCCACGCCGAGATCAAGATCGGCGATTCCGTGATCATGCTGGCCGACGAATATCCCGAGATCAATGCGCACAGCCCGTCCTCGTTCGGCGGCTCGCCGGTGAGCATCCATCTTTATGTCGAGGATGCCGATGCCGTCGCCGACAGCGCGATCGCCGCCGGCGCGACGGTGCTGCGTCCGGTCAAGGATCAGTTCTACGGCGACCGCGGCGGCACCGTCGCCGATCCCTTCGGCCATGTCTGGCACATCGCGACGCACAAGGAAGATCTGACGCCGGACGAGCTGCACCAGCGCGCCGAGGCCGTCATCGCCCAGCACGGCGGCGACTGACCTCGCTCAGGGCTCGGCGGACAGCGGCAGCCAGCCGCGTTGCTCGCGCCAGTCGGCGGCAAGGTCAGCGAAGCGGCCCAGGCGGAACGGGGTAAGATCGGCGAAGCTGCAGCGGTCGTGCAGCACCAGCTCGGCGATCGCGCGGCCGCTTGCCGGCGACAGGCCGAAGCCGACGCTCGACAGGGTTGCGAGGACGGCATTGGCGATGCCGGGCACGCGGTCGATGACCGGCCTGCCGTCGGGCGTGTTCTCGACGATGCCGGCCCAGCTGCGCAGCAGCCGCGCATGCGCCGCCCTGGGAAAGAGCTCGGCAAGCCGTCCTGCGATGTTGCGCAGCAGCGGCGTCGCCGTGCTCGGCAGCGCCGTTCCCCCGTCGGGATCGAGCCATTCATGCGGGCCGCCGCCATAGACGAGGTTGCCGCGCAGCGTCTGCCTGCCGTAGAGCCCGTTGCCGTCGACCCCGCCATAGCGCAGCAGCGGCAAAGGCTCGGTGACGACGATCTCGGCGCGGGCGATGGCGAGCGGCAGGTCGGCGCCCAGCATGGCGGCGAGATGCGCGGTCTGCGGCCCGGCGGCGATGACCAGCTGGTCGCAGCCCAATTCGCCGGCATCGGTGCGGATGCCGACGACGCGCCCGCCGGCGACGGCGATGCCGGTGACCGCGGTGTGCTGGAGCACCCGGCCGCCATGATCCTGCAGCGCCCAGGCATAGGCCTGGACGGTGCGCTGCGGGTTGGCATGGCCGCCGAAATGCATGAGATAGCCGCCGACCGCGTTGTCGCCGACGAACGGAACGAGCGCGGCGAGCTGCGCGCGGTCGAGGGTCTCGGAGCGGAATCCCTGGTGCGCCGCATTGGCGACGGTGCGCCCGTGATGCGCGAATTGCGCCTCGTCGAGGGCGACGCGCACGCGACCGCGCTGATACTCGGTCGGATAGCCGAGCAGCTCGTCCATCTGCGGCCACAGCCGCTGCTCCTCGGCGAAGAGCGGGCTGAAATGATGGGTGGCGCCGCCGCCGTTGCGCCCCGAGGCCTCCCAGCCGACGATGCCCTTGTCGATGACCAGCACGTCGGTGCCGGCGCGGGCAAGCCACCATGCGGCGCTCAGCCCGGTGACGCCGCCGCCGATGACGATGACCGCAGCGCCGCGCGGGGAGCGTGACGATCCGGCCATCTATTTCCCCGATCTCTCGCCGCCCAGCATTTCGCCGGGGCCGTCCGCCGCCGTATCGATCTCCCAGAACGGCGTCCATTGCGAGGCGATGCCGAACCAGACGTCCCAATCGGCGCGCATCGCAGCCGGCTCGTCCGCCGGACGCAGCACCGCGAGCGGCAGCGGACGGAGCGGCGGACGATAGCTCGCCAGCGGAATGTGGCCGACCGGGCAATCCGCCGCCATCGCCAGGAGCAGCGCGACCTGCTCGCGGCAGCGCCGTCCCTGGCAGAGCCCCATGCCGGCGCGCGTCAGCCGCTTTACCTGATCCTGGTTGGGCGGCGCGCCGTCGGCGAGCGCGGCGAGGCCACGCGCCCGCATCTGCGACGAGCCCCAGTTGAGATAGCGCGGCGGCTGAACGTCCACGATCTCGCCTCGGCTGACCTCTTCGCACTGGCAGGCATAGATGTCCCAGCCGCCGATTGCGACGAGGGCCCGCAGCCACGCGGTCTGATAGAGATGTGCATCGCGTACCTCCTCCCCCATCCCTTGATCGTCGTTCCCGCGAAAGCGGGAACCCAGCACTTCAGCCGAGATTCTGGATTCCGGCTCTTCGCTGCGCTTCGGCCGGAACGACGAGGAGGGAGTCTTGCCGAGCGATGCCGCGGCGGCGTGGCCGGCGATGCGGCCCTCCTCGCGCGCCACCGCCGCGTCAAGCAGCTTGCCGTCCCAGATTCCCGTACAGTCGCCGGCAGCGAAGATTTCGGGCAGCGAGCAGCGCAATTCGGCATCGAGCGCGGGGACGTAGCCGCCGCGCTCGCCGCTGGCCGCCAGCTTGCAGCCGAGCACGGCCATCAGCTCGACATTGGGCACGGCGCCGATGGCGAGACATACCGTGTCGCATGCGATCGCGCGCTCGCTGCCGGGCCGGGCCGTCACTCCGTCGTCGAGCCCGACGATGGTGATTGCCTCGACGCCGTCGGCCCCGCCCGTCGCCGCCTTGATCG
>DATAQP010000473.1:0-11508 GCA_036264595.1 Allostellaceae bacterium | reverse complement strand
CGATCAAGGCGGCGGTCATTCACTACACGACGAGCCAGGCGGCGACGCTCGCCGGCAAGAACATCCGCGTCAACTGCGTGGCGCCGGGCTCCGTCGAATTTCCCGGCGGCACCTGGGAGAAGCGCCGGACGGAAAATCCGGCGCTCTACAACCGCGTGTTCGCCAGCATTCCCTTCGGTCGCCTCGGCCGCCCCGAGGAGATCGCCAATGTCGTCCTCTTCCTCGCCTCACCGCTGGCGAGCTGGATCACCGGCCAGACCATCATCGCCGATGGCGGGCAATTACTCGGCTCCTAGTACAGCGCGACCCGCGCCCTTTCGAGCCCCTCTCCCCTTGTGGGAGAGGGAGGGGACCCATGCGAAGCATGGGGAGGGTGAGGGGTCTCTTGCCGCACGCAAGAGGTGACGGCACGAGCCCCCTCACCCCGACCCTCTCCCGCAAGGGGAGAGGGAGAAGTGGTGGCTTCCACTGCCTCAACCTTCGGCCGCGCCGCGCGACGCGCCGCGTATTCCGCGGCGTCATGTGCAGCCAGGGTGCGTTCCAACCAACTCGTCCACATGCTCTCCTCCGACGGTGCGGGGAAGACGAGGCTCGCTTCGCGTGTGGGGCGGGCGGACATTAAAAAGGCCGCCTCGCGTGTCGCGGGCGGCCTGAATTCCGGGTCTCGAGATCGGGTCCTAGATCGGTCCCTCCTCTCGCCGCCGCAAACAGCCGCACGCGGGCGCAATCGAGCGCCAGCGCTTGCGACACGACATTTGGGCTACGAGACGGATCATGGCGACACTATGCGAAATCGCGCAGGAAAGCGCAAGCGCGATTACCCGGTCTCGGTCGCCCCATCAATGATCAGCGGCGAAGCGCGCCGGCCGTCCTCACTCGTTGAACGGGCCGTGCGGGGCACCCTGCAGCCCCTCGCCGCCGGGGTGGTAGATCGGGTTCTCCGCCGTGCCGCCGTATCCGCCGGCGAGCGGCTGGTGCGGCGGACCCGCCGCCGGCTCCGAGCAAGCAGCCAGCGTAACAAGCGTGATCGCCACGAGCGAAATGCGAAACATGTCAGGCTCCGTCGGACAAATCTGCCCCCCGCGGGGAGTCAAGATGGGCGGGACGGTGGATGTTCTCAACGGGGTGGCGCAAGATGTCACACCATGACCGCCAACGATCCCTTGCTGCAGCCCTTTCCGCTCAAGCATCTCCAGCTGCGCAACCGCTTCCTCTCGACTGCGCATGAGCCGGCCTATACCGAGGACGGCATGCCGAAGGCGCGCTATCGGCTCTATCATGCCGAGAAGGCGAAAGGCGGCATCGCCCTCACCATGATCGGCGGCTCGGCGGTGGTCGCGCCCGACAGCCCGCCCGCCTTCGGCAACATCCTGCTCTACCAGGACGAGGTGGTGCGCTGGCTCGGCGAGCTCGCCGACGACGTCCATGCGCACGGCGCCGCGGTGATGATCCAGCTCACCCATCTCGGAAGGCGGACGTCGTGGAGCAAGGCGGATTGGCTGCCCGTGGTGGCGCCGAGCGCGATCCGCGAGCCGGCGCATCGCGCCTTTCCCAAGGCGGTGGAGGATTGGGACATTGCCCGCATCCTCGCCGACTATGCCGACGCCGCCGAACGCTGCGTCGCCGGCGGCATGGACGGCATCGAGATCGAATGCTACGGCCATCTCGCCGACCAGTTCTGGTCGCCGGCGACGAATATACGCGACGATTCGTATGGCGGCACGCTGGAGAACCGCATGCGCTTCTCGCAAGAGGTGGTGCGGACGATCCGCGCGCGGATCGGCGGCGATTTCATCCTCGGCCTGCGCATGGTGTGCGACGAGGATTGGGAGAAGGGGCTGACGCGGCAGGACGGGCTCGCCATCGTCCGGCGTTTCGCCGCGAGCGGCGACATCGACTTCATCAACGTCATCCGCGGCCATATCGAGAGCGACGAGGCGCTCTCCCACGTCATCCCCGGCATGGGCGCCAGGCTCGCGCCGCATCTCGATTTCGCCGGCGAGGTGCGCGCGGCGACCGGCGTGCCGGTCTTCCACGCCGCGCGGATCCAGGACCTGGCGACCGCGCGCCATGCCATCGCGTCGGGCAAGCTCGACATGGTCGGCATGACGCGCGCCCATATCGCCGAGCCGCATATCGCGCGCAAGCTCGCCGCCGGCGCGGAGGACGACATCCGCCCCTGCGTCGGCATGGGCTATTGCATCGACCGCATCTATTTCGGCGGCGAGGCGCTCTGCATCCACAACCCGGCGACCGGCCGCGAGGCCACCATGCCGCACGAGATCGCGGCAAGCACCGGCGCGCGGCGCAAGGTGGTGGTGGTCGGCGCCGGGCCGGCAGGGCTCGAGGCGGCGCGCGTCGCCGCCGCGCGCGGCCATGACGTCGTCGTCTTCGAGGCCGCGGCCGAGGCCGGCGGCCAGATTCGCCTGACCGCCAAGCTCGGGCGGCGGCGCGAGATCATGGGCATCGTCGAGTGGCGCGTCGCGCAATGCCTCAAGCACGGCGTGCGCTTCCGCTACAATCTCTATGCCGAGGCGGAAGACGTTCTCGCCGAGGAGCCCGACATCGTCTTCATCGCCACTGGCGGCATGCCCAATCTCGCCTTCCTCGATGCGGGCGCCGATCTCGTCACCACCTCGTGGGACATTCTGTCGGGCGCGGTCAAGCCGGCGGGCAGCGTTCTGCTCTTCGACGACAACGGCGCCGATGCCGGCCTGACCATCGCCGAGTTCCTCGCCGAATCAGGTAGCCGGCTGGAGATCGCGACGCCCGAGCGCATTCTCGGCCCCGATGTCGGCGGCACCAACTACCCGCCCTATTTCAAGGCGCTCGCCCGAAACGACGTGACGATCAGCCTCAATCTGCGTCTCGAATCGGTGGCGCGCGCCGGCAACCGCCTGGCGGCGACCTTGTTCAATCAATATGACCACTCGCGCCGCGTCCGCGAGGTCGATCAGGTCGTCGTCGAGCACGCCACGCTGCCGCTCGACGAGCTCTATTTCGCGCTCAAGCCGGGCGCGCGCAATCGCGGCGAAATCGATCACGATGCGCTCATCGCCAACCGCCCGCAGGCGATCGCAAGCAATCACGGCGGGCGCTATGCCCTCTACCGCATCGGCGATGCCGTCGCCGCGCGCAACATCCACGCCGCCATCTACGACGCGCTGCGCCTCGCCAAGGATCTTTGAGGTCGCACGGCCCGACCTCGGCGAAGCGCGTCTAATTATTTGTAGGGGCCGGGCTCTGCCCGGCACGCGGGCGGGGCAGAGCCCCGCCCCTACAATAAAAATTCGTCAGGCGAGCAGCTTCGGCAGCGACGAGGCCAGCAGAACCACGCCCGAGATCAGCAACAGGACGAGGACGACGCGGCGGAACGTCGCGTCGCTGAAGCGCGCATAAAGACGCGCGCCGAGTATGGCGGGGATGACCATGGCAGGCGCGACGACGAGGAAGAGGCCGGCCGCCTCCGCGGTGATCAGCCCGCTCGTGGCATAGACCGTCAGGGTGAGCGCGTGCATGACGAGGTTGAAGCTCTGGAAGACGGCGCGCTGGGCATCCTTGTCCCAGCCGCGCAGGGCGCACCACAAGGTCGGCGCCGGCCCGGTCAAGCCGCCGAGCCCACCCATGACGCCGCCGAGCAACCCGACCGCGCCGTCGGCGACGGCGCCGCCGTGATGGATGCGCGGCAGCTCGCGTATCGCCAGCATGATCGGGCACCAGATCGCCAGCAGCGCGCCGATCACCGCCTTGAAGACGGTCTGGTCGATATGCGGCAGCAGGGCGGCGCCGAGCGGCGCGCCAAGCACGCCGCCGAGAATGAAGGGCAGCGCCCGCTTAAGCGCGACGCCGCGGCGCAGCGAGCCGAGCGCCAGGATCTGGCCGAGCAGCGAGCCGAAGACGACGAGCGGCGCCGCCAGCTGCGGCGGCACCGCCCAGACCCAGAAGGCCATGGCGATGAGGCCGAAGGCGAAGCCGGAAAGACCCTGGACGAAGCCGGCGGCGATGGCGCCGAGGACGACATAGACGAGAAGCGAATCCATGCACGCATTGTGTTGGGAGAAGGGTGAGAGGCCGCTCGCCCGCGGGGCAGCGATTCGTTGGCGAGCATTTGACCCAAGTCAAGGCAAGCCGCCAAGGGCCGGGAATATTGTTTATAAAAGTGATAGCATGGGCCGAGCGCAACCATGCTGCGCCGCGGATCGAGCCCCGAGATCCGTCGCGGCATGCCCAATTTGAGGAGTGAAGCAAATGAACTACTCAAGACGCGCCGTGGTTTCCTCGCTCGCTATGGCCGCAGCGCTTCCGTTGCTCGCACCGATCGCCACAGCCCAGACCGCCGACAAGAACGCGGCGGCTGATCGGAAGATCGACGCAACCTTGAAGCAGCTCTACGGCACCACCCCTTTGGCAAAGGAGCTTGCCCCCCGTGCCAGCGGCATCCTGGTCTTCCCCCGCATCGTCAAGGCCGGATTTCTTTTCGGAGCCGCTTATGGTGATGGTGTCCTCCGGAAATCCGGTGTCGACGCAGGCGCCTATCGCTCGACGGCCGCATCCTATGGGCTGCAGGCAGGGGTTCAGTGGTTCGGATACGCGCTCTTTTTCATGAACGAAAAGGCGTTGAGCTACCTCGACAGGTCCGACGGTTGGGAAATCGGTGTCGGGCCCAGCGTTGTCGTGGTCGATGCCGGCTTGGCCAAGCGGCACACATCGTCAACGCTCACTCAGGACATCTACGCCTTCATCTTCAGCCAGAAGGGCCTCATGGCCGGTCTCGGGCTCGAAGGCTCGAAGATAACGAAACTGTAGTCCTGGGACGGGTGCGGATCCGTCGGGCCGGCGGACCGCTACCCTGGCCAAATCGCTTGACGCCACTTTGGCGTACGGCGAACATCGGGCAGTATTTCGGCAAGACAATAAATCCGAGAATAACCGGGTCGCGGCGACAGGGGCGACCGCCAGGGAGGCACTCATGACGATTTCCGCGCGTCCTCTGCTCTATGCTTTGCTCGCCACCTCGCTGGCGCTCGGCGGGGCCTCGCCAGTGCGTGCCGCCGACCCGGTCAAGCTGCGCGCCTCGCTCGATACCTCGGCGACGCATGGCAGGACCATCGCGATCGACGATTACCTCAAGCAGGTCCAAGAGGCATCCGGCGGCCGCATCGAGACCGAGCTCTTCCACAGCGGCCAGCTCTTCAAGGACGCCAATGTCGCCAAGGCGCTGCGCCAGGGCGGCATCGAGATGGCGGTGCCCGGCACGTGGGTCCTGACCGGCTTCGTGCCCGACGCCGACATCGTCCAGCTGCCGGTGTTCTACGGCCAGAGCATCGATGCCGTGCATCGCGTCGTCGACGGCCCGGTCGGCCAGACGATCAACAAGGAGCTCGAGGAGAAGCTCGACGCCAAGGTGCTCGGCAACTGGTTCGATCTCGGCTACCAGAACGTCTACAGCACGTCGAAGCCGCTGACCGATTTCAAGGATCTCATCGGCATGAAGATCCGCAACTCGGGCGGGGCCGGGCAATTCGCCAAGGCGAAGTTCTTCGGCGCGACGCCCAACATGACGGCATGGCCCGACGTGCCGCTCGCCCTCAGCCAGGGCACGTTCGACGCGCTGACGACGACGAACGAGAGCGTCGCCAGCGCCAAATTGTGGGATTCCGGTCTCAAATACGGCTTCGAGACGCATGAGGCGCTCAACGCCTATATCCCGATGGTCAGCCAGACCTTCTGGAAGAAGCTGACCCCCGACCTGCAGAAGCTGATGCTCGATCTCTGGGCTAAGAACATCCCGACCTACCGCGCCAATATGGCGAAGGCCCAGCTCCTGGCGCGCAATACCCTGATTGAGCACGGCATCAAATTCGTCGATCCCGGCGCCGACCTGATCGCCGACATCCGCACCAAGATGATGCCGACCCAGGATGCGCTGGCGGTCGAGCTCAAGGTCTCGCCCGATCTCGTCAAGCAGGCGACGGCGATACTGACCGCGACGAACTGACCGCGGCGCCAGACGCACCGACCTCGCCGGCAGGGCATGATGGGGTTGTGGGACCGGATCGAGCGCACGCTCGCCGGTCTGCTCGGCGCCTGCGCGCTCGCCGTCGGCCTCTACCAGGTGTTCAGCCGCTATATCGATCCCAAGCTCGCCGTCGGCTGGGGCGACGAGGTCGTCGTCTATTTCACCGTCTGGGCGATCTTCATCATCGCCAGCCAGCTCGTCCGCACCGACGGCCATGTCCGCCCCGACATCGTGCTCCGCCTGATGCCGGCGCGCGGCCAGCGCGTCACCGAGATCTTCAACTGCCTCGTCGCCCTGGTCTTCTGCGGCGGCCTCATCTGGTACGGCATCGAGATCTGCAGCGTCTCCTATTCGCTCGACGAGCGCAGCTCGACCGGGCTCGAATTCCCGATGTGGATCTATTACGCGGCGCTGCCGGTCGGCAGCACGCTGATGGGGATCCGCTACGCCATCCGCCTCTATAGCTACGCCTTCCGCTTCGACCCGAGAACGATGATCATCCAGGCCGGGCACGAGGCGTGAGCACGCTCCTTTTTCTGCTGATGTTCTTCGGCCTCCTCGCCGCCGGCATGCCGATCTTCCTCGTTCTCGGCACCTGCGCCGCCATCCTCTTCTTCGTCAGCGGCCAGCCGCTGATCGGCGTCGCGCAGAAGATCCTCGACGAGCTCAACTCCTCGACCCTGATGGCGCTGCCGCTCTTCGTCATGGCCGCCGCTTTCATGCGGCGCGGCGGCGTCGCCAAGGCGCTGGTCGACCTCGCCACGGCCTGGTTCGGCGGGCTGCAGGGCTCGCTCGGCCTTGTCACCGTGGTGTCGTGCACGCTCTTCGCGGCGATCTGCGGGTCGAGCGTCGCCACGGCTCTCGCCATGGGCACCATCCTCCTCCCGGCGATGCTCGAGCGCGGCTATCCGCGCTCCTTTGCCTTGGGCGTCATCGGCGCCTCCGGCACGATCGGCATCGTCATCCCGCCCAGCCTGCCGCTCATCCTCTACGGCATCGTCGCCGAGCAATCTGTGCCGCGCCTCTTCCTCGCCGGCATCCTGCCCGGCCTCTTGCAGGCGACGCTCTTCGCCGCCTGGGTGGTCTATTACTCGCGCAAGCACAATTTCCCGCGCGAGGCGCCGAAATCCTGGGCGGAGATCGCCCGCGTCACCTTGGGGGCGCTGCCCGCCCTCGCCGTCCCCGTCATCGTCGCGGTCGGCATCTACGGCGGCGTCGTCACGGTGACCGAGGCGGCCGCGCTCGCCGCCGTCACCGCCCTCATCGTCAGCCTCTTCTTCTATCGCGGCTTCGAGTGGCAGGAGACCTTCGGCGTCATCGCCGACGGGGTGAAGAGCGCGGCGACGATCATGATCATCATCGCCACCGCCCTCGCCTTCGGCCATTGGATGACCGAGTCGGGCGTGCCGGCGAAGCTCGTCCAGTTCACCCTCGACAATCATTTCAAGACCTGGCAGTTCCTCCTCGCCATCAATTTCCTGCTCCTCGTCCTCGGCTGCTTCCTCGAGGTCGCGGCAACCCTGCTCCTCGTCCTGCCGATCCTGGCGCCGGCGCTCCACCCGCTCGGCGTCGACCCCGTGCACTTCTCGATCATCTTCACGCACAACATGGAGATCGCCCTCGTCCACCCGCCGGTTGGGCTCAATCTCTACGTGCTGGCGACGATCTCCGACGCGCCGGTCATGGAGGTGATCCGCGGCATCTTCCCCTTCATCCTGCTCCTGCTGCTCGTCCTCGGCATCATCACCTACGTGCCGATCCTCTCGCTCTGGCTGCCCAACCTCGTCTATGGCGGGTAGCCTCAGAAGCCAAACGATTGCTGCGCCGGTCGCGGTGGCTCGAGATGGACGCCCTCCAGCGCGAGCATGCGGAGCTTCGTTGCCGA
The DNA here is from genome assembly GCA_036264595.1 of Allostellaceae bacterium. Lineage (GTDB taxonomy): Bacteria > Pseudomonadota > Alphaproteobacteria > ATCC43930 > CGMCC-115725 > URHD0088. The sequence continues at coordinate 3,604 of DATAQP010000473.1, read as the reverse complement.
ACCGCCTGGCGCGGAAAAGCCACCAACCTTGCCGACGGCCGCCAAGACCCGGTGGCAGGGGATGATCAGCGCCACCGGATTCTTCGCCATAGCCTCACCGACATCGCGCGCCGCCTCCGGCCCGGCGCCGAGTTCCTTCGCCAGAGTGCCATAGGTGGTCGTGTGACCCCACAAGACCCGCCGCGCCGCGGCGTAGATCTGCCTGAAGAATTCGTCCTGCTCACCGAGATCGAGCGTGACGCCGGAAAAATCCGTCTCCTCGCCGGCGAAATAGCGCTTCACGGCGGCGACGGCCTCGGCCACCTCCGGCGTCGGCGCGCCTGACTCGGCGCCGGGCACGCGGCGCCGCAGGATTCGTTCGATCGCCTCGGCGCTTCTTGTCGGCAGCTGGAAGCGCGTGATGCCCACATTGTTCCAGGCGATGCCGCAAAACCCGCAAGCGGTTTCGAAGATGAGATAATGCTGCGCTGTCTGGCCCATCACTTGGCCCTCGCATTTCGATCTCTCACGAAAATCGTCGGGCCAAGGCGAGAATTCAATCCGATACTTGCGCGGGCTTCGGTCATCCTCCCTGCAATTCCTGCAACACCGGATGGGCACCGTCGAGCAGCCGGTAACGTTAGAACTGATACCGCCGCAACCCGCCATCGACCGGGATGACCGTGCCGGTGATGTAATGGGCGAGCGGCGAGGAGAGGAAGACGGCGAGCACGGCGAGATCCTCGGGCTGGCCGTAGGCGCCGACCGGGATCTCCTCGCTGGAGAATTTCTTGCGCTCCTCGGGCGGGTAGTTGCGCAGGATCTGCTCGCTGATGATGCGGCCCGGCGCGATCGAGTTGACGGTTATGGCGAATTTGCCGACATCGCGCGATAGACCCTTGGCCCAGGCATGGATGGCGGCCTTGGCGGCGAAGGCGGCGTTGAGGCCGAACGGCTCGGACTTGCCCGAGATGTTGAGGATGCGGCCCCATTTGCGTTCGATCATGCCGGGCAGCAGCGCATGGGTGAGCTGGCGCACGCGGGTGAAGTTGAGCGTCATCGCCTCCTCCCAGCGTTCCTCCGGCGCATCGAGCGGCAGCGGCCGGCTGCCGCCCGCGCTGTTGATCACGATGTCGACATGGCCGAGCCCGACCAGCGCCGCGCCGCTGATCCGCGAAGCGGCATCCGCCACCATGACGTCGGCAACGATGATGACGGGGGCAGGGCCCCCGGCACGCACGATCTCCTCGGCGAGCGTGTCGAGCAGCTCCTGCCGCCGCGCCACCACCGCGACCTTGACGCCCTCGGCGGCGAGGCCCTTGGCGATGGCACGACCGATTCCCATGCTGGCACCGGTGACCAGCGCATTCCGTCCCCTAAGCTGCAGATCCATGATCCCCTACCTCGGCATGTCGCTGGTCATCGTAGCGCCCCGCCGCCGCCGCGCAAAGCACGTGGCAAGATCGAGGCACAGCGCCCAAAGATTGTGCAGCTCTCGCGCTTGCGGACGCCGAGGCGAAGAACTCAAGCAGGGTTTCTCCGCTAGACTAACGCCCCTCCTAGCGGTCAAAATCTGACACTTGGTACCAAGTCCGGAGGTCGGCTCAGGGCCATAAGGGGACGCCTGTCACGCTTGCCCGCCAACCAATAGCGCGTCCGTTGTGAGAGGATGTTTGTCTGTCATAGACGACGCCTCAATCACGTCTTTAGTAAGCCATACGGATAACTGTTATTGACAACTCCTCGGTGCGCACCTATAGTTAGCCGAATGGATAACTTATCATCGCATCTTGACCATGTGTTCGGCGCTCTTGCGGACCCGACCAGGAGAGCGATCCTTGCGCGACTGGGCGAGGGGGAGGCGTCGGTCGGGGAACTCGCCCGACCATTTGCCATGGCGCTGCCTAGCCTGATGAAGCACATCCGGGTGCTTGAAGCTGGCGGCCTCGTGGAGTCCCAGAAGAGTGGGCGTGTTCGTACCTGTCGGTTGAAACCAGCTGCCATGACCCACGCCGAACGTTGGCTGGTCGAGCAGCGCGCGGTTTTGGAGGCCCGCCTCGATCGGCTCGAAGCCTATGTGAACAAGATCGAGAAGAAGCCGCGGAAGAGAGGTCGAGATGGTTGACCTACTCAAACGGCAGATGCCATTCGCAGTCGCGAAGATCTCCACGAGCTCGCAAGCATCCTCGACGCTACCGTCGCATACCCATCCCAATCAAAGGATTTGATCATGACCTCGTCCACCAACACCGCGCTTGCCCAATGGGCGCTCGATCGCGAAATCGTCCTCTCACGGGTAATAAGTGCACGTCGCGATGTCGTGTTTTCAGCGTGGGCTGACGCAAAACATCTGCCAAATTGGTTCGGACCGGCCGGTTTCGAAATCGAGACAAAGGAGATCGACATCCGCGTTGGTGGGCTGTGGCGCTTCGACATGATTGCGCCCAATGGCCGGCGCTATCCCAACCGCATGCAATTCCGTCGTATCGAGCCACCGACCCTGATCGAGATTGATCACGGAGCGGATGACACTGATGATCCGGGGCGGTTCCGGACGACGATCACTTTCGACGAGCAGAGCGACGGCAAGACTGTGATTACCCTGCGTCAGTTGCATCCAACCAAAGCTCAGCGCGATGCGACCATCGGCTTTGGCGCAGTCGAATACGGTTACCAGACGCTCGAAAAGCTCGCGCGCCATGTCGAGTCATTGCGTGCATAAAGCGTCTGCTGCGGGATCGGTACCGGCAGCAGTTCGAACAAAGCAGGAAGCGGTCGAGTTGGGCCGACTCCAGCCGTAGCCAGCGGGGTACCAAATGTCAGGTCTTGACCACTAGCTCTTTAGCCCCGCCCCCTTTGAGGGGCTAAGATGGCGTGTGCATATTCCTAGCGGCCGAAGCGCGGCATCTTCGAGCGGATGGCGTCGAGCAGCACATCGGTATTGATCGGCGTGCGCCCGGCCGCGGCGCTTTTAAGCTTCTCCACGGTGACCAGCTTGAGCCGCGCCGCATGCAGCACGGCGAGCGCGCAGACCGGATCGTCGCCGCAGACATGGACGTAGACCTCGCCGATCGCCTTGCCGGTCAGGCCGATCGATTCGAGGATCAGCAGCGGGGTGAAGGGTCCGAACTCGGCATCGGGGTCGGCCTGCGCCACCGCCTTGACCATGGCGATGCAGGCCTCGGCGGCGGCGCGGTCGCCCTCGACCAGCTTGAACACCGCCTTGGAGGGCGTGTCCTCGATGTCGATGCGGGACGTCGCGCCGCCGCCGGCCGGAGCCGACCCCCGCGGCTTGATCCAGGCGGGGATCGCCGTCTTTCCTGCCGGCTGGTTTTTAGGCTTCTTGCTCATGATCGGGTCCCGCCGGCGGCTGTGTCCCTCATCCTACACCCTCACTTATTCGCCGCCTCGACGGCGGAATTTGCGTGACACGAAATACCGAAACGGTTATTATATGACCGATTTGGCAGAAGGAGCACGCGACCGAAATGAACGACAAATACTCCTCATACGTGCATGTCCGAAACAGGGCGGCCTGTTATTTTTCTGTTCTTAACAGGAAAAATACCCGCGTCGAGGGAGTGGTACCCCAGGGTGGCAGCGCCAAATCCCGGTCGCCCGGTGC
>DATAQP010000462.1:0-7830 GCA_036264595.1 Allostellaceae bacterium | reverse complement strand
TGATCAAGGGCGGCGGCGACGGCATGGTCGGACCGGAATATCCCAAGGGCGCCGGCTTCCCGGCGGCTGAGGGCTGGTACGCCACGATCGCTTCGCCGCATCTGCTCGAGGATCCGGCGGCGAAGACCATGATCGCCAACTTCAAGAAGAAGTACGGCACCTCGCCCGACGACTACGCGATCACCGCCTATGACGCGGCCGAGGTCATCATCGACGCCGTCAAGCGGGTCGCCGCCACCGGCAAGCCGGTCACCCGCGAAGCCGTGCGCGATGCCATCCAGGCGACCAAGCTTAAGACCCTGCAGGGCGAAGTCTCGTTCGACGAGAACGGCGATCTCGTCAGCAAGGTGATCAGCGTCTTCAAGATCACAAAGGATCCGGCGCATCCCGAGGATGACGTCGAGTTCCAGTACAAATACATGGGCGTCGCTCCAGCCAGCTCGTAACCGGCGGCGTGTGAACGGGATCTGACAGCATGGACTTTCAGGATCTCCTGCTGCAGCAGATCATCAATGGGCTGAGCCTTGGCGCGATGTATTCGCTCCTCGCGCTGGGGTTCACCATGGTCTACGGCATCATAGAGCTGATCAACTTCGCCCATTTCAACGTCTTCATGGTGGGCTCGTTCTTCGGACTCTGGGTGCTCGAGGCCACGGGCCTTATCGGACAACGCAGCACGCTGGCAGGGTTTCCCCTGATCGGCGTGCTGTTGTTGGCCTTCATCTGTACGATGCTGCTTTCGGGACTGCTCGGCATTCTCATCGAGCGCCTCGCCCTGCGATCGGTCCGTCAGCTGCGCGGCACCGCGCCGATGATCCTGACCATCGGCATTTCCTATATTCTCTACAACGTCATCCTGCTGACGGTCGGCGCCGACACGCATAATTTTCCCAATCCCATTCCCGTTGTCCGCTGGCAGATCGGCGGTGCCGTTCTCCAGCTCCGCGAACTTCTCGTCTGGTCAGTTTCGCTCGCCCTCATGGTCGGGCTGCATTTCTTCGTGCGCCACACCCGGATCGGCAAGGCGATGCAGGCGACGGCGCAGGACCAGGAAGCGGCACGCATGATGGGCGTCGAGGTCGACCGCGTCGTCATCCTCGCCTTCTTCATCGGTTCGGCGCTCGCCGGTGCCGCCGGGCTTATCTTCGGGCTCTACTACAACTTCACCAGCTACGTCATCGGCTACTCCGCCGGCCTGCGTGCCTTCACCGCGGCGGTTCTCGGCGGCATCGGCAATATCGCCGGCGCGATGATCGGCGGGCTGGTTATCGGATTGATCGAGAGCCTGGGCGGCCAATTCATCGCAGTGCGCTGGACCGACGTCATCATCTTCTCGATCCTGATCCTGGTCCTCGTTTTCCGGCCAACCGGACTAATGGGACTTTCCGTCCCGCAGAAATCATAGGCCTGCCGCATGGTAGCTCCTTCCTCTCCACCATTGCGGACGCTGCGCGACGTGCTGTTCGAGCCGGTGATGCGCATCCCCGAAGCGAAGCGTCGCCGTCTGTTCGTGATGCTTCTCGTCATCGCGGCGGCGCTCTTTCCGTTCATCGACGGCAATGACGGCGATATCGATGCGGCGGCCAATGCCACGGCCTTCGCGACGCTGGCTCTCGGCCTCAACATCGTCGTCGGCTTCGCCGGCCTGCTCGATCTCGGCTACGCCGCCTTCTTCGCGATCGGCGCCTATGCCTACGGGATACTCTCCTCCTACCAGGTACAGCCTCCCTGGAGCGATTTCTGGCTGCCCTTCCAATGGCTCGGTCTCGTTGGCCGCATAGCGGGGGACGGCGCCGGTGCTGTCGATCTCGTCCACTTCACCTTCTCGTTCTGGATCATGCTGCCGCTCTCGGCGCTGATCGCCGCCTTCTTTGGCATTCTGTTCGGCGCGCCGACCTTGCGCCTCAAGGGCGACTATCTCGCCATCGTCACGCTCGGTTTCGGCGAGATCGTGCCGATCGTCGCGCGCAACACGCCGTATCTGACCAACGGCTCGATGGGGCTCAACGGCGTCGCGCCGCCGAATTTCTTCGGCTACCGTTTCGGCGTCGATTCGATGCCGTACTACTATGTCGGCCTGGCGATGATCATCCTGCTCATCTTCGTCAGCTACCGCCTCAAGGACTCGCGCATCGGCCGCGCCTGGATGGCGATCCGCGAGGACGAGATCGCCGCCGGCGCGATGGGCGTCAACCGGGTGAAGCTCAAGCTGCTCGCCTTCGCCATCGGCGCCGGCTTCGCCGGCTCGACCGGTACGCTCTACGTCGCCAAGCTGCAGACCGCGAGCCCCGAGATGTTCATGTTCCCGGTCTCGGTCATGATCCTGGTGATGATCGTCCTAGGCGGCATGGGCAGCATTGCCGGCGTCGTCCTCGGCGCGCTCATCCTGGCGCTGCTGCAGAGCTGGTTCCTGCAGGATCTGACGCAATGGATCCACGCCTTCGGCCGGCTGATCGACGTGGAGTGGCTGCAGGAGATCGAGCTCATTCAGTCGATTGAGCTCATCTTCGGCATCATCCTCGTCTTCATGATGCTGTTCCGCCGGCAGGGGCTGATTCCGGCCACCAGCACGACTGCGCCGTTGACCCACGAGCAGCAGACCGCGCTGCCCTCGCGCGGCGAGATCCAGGCGGCGCTCAGCGGCCTCGGCAAGGGCGCCGACCTGCCGCCCGGCACGCCGCTGCTCGAGGCCCGCAAGCTGACCAAGCGGTTCGGCGGCATCACCGCGGTCAAGGAGCTCGACCTCGTCGTCATGCCGCATCAGATCGTCGCGCTGATCGGTCCCAACGGATCGGGGAAGTCGACCTTCTTCAACGTGGTGACCGGTCTCGACGAGCCCAATGGCGGGCAGATCAAGTTCATGGGCGAGGACATCACGGGATTGCCGTCGCATGCCATCGTCGAGCGCGGCATCGCGCGCACCTTCCAGAATCTGCGCATATTTCCCAACATGACGGTGCTGGAGAACGTTCTCGTCGGCACGCATGCGCGGACCACCACCGGCGCGCTCGGCGCGGTCCTGCACTTGCCGCGGACGCGCCGCGAAGAGGCGGCAGTGCGCGAATGGGCGATGGAGGTGCTGACCATCTTCGGCAACCGCCTGCTGCCACGTGTCAATCACTACGCGCACAGCCTGTCCTACGCCAATCGCCGGCGCGTCGAGATCGCCCGCGCGGTCGCCGCGCGCCCGAAGCTGCTGCTGCTCGACGAGCCCACCGCCGGCATGAATCCGGCGGAGACGCTGGAGCTCGCCGCGCAATTGCGCAGCCTCGCCGATATGGGGCTGGCCATCCTGCTCATCGAGCACAAGCTCAACGTCGTCAACGATCTTGCCGACAAGGTCATCGTCCTCGACCACGGCGAGAAGATCGCCGAAGGCACCGCAGAAGAGGTCCACAGTAACGATGAAGTCATCCGCGCCTACCTCGGACGCAGGGCCACTGCTCGAGTTTAAGGACGTCGACACCTATTACGGTGAGCTGCACGTCCTCAAGAAGGTCAACTACGAGATTCGTGCCGGCGAAATTGTCTGCCTGCTCGGCGGCAATGCCTCGGGCAAGTCGACGACGATGAAGACCGTGCTCGGCATCGTGCAGCCGAAGTCAGGCACCGTGACCTATGACGGCATCGACATCAGCAGGCTGCGCACCGCCGAGCGGGTCAAGCGCGGCATCGCGCCGGTGCCCGAGGCGCGCCGCCTCTTTCCCAAGATGACCGTCTTCGAGAATCTCGAGATGGGCGCCTTCACCCGCACCGACACCGCCGGCATCGCCGAGGATGTCGAGCGTGTTTACGCCCTCTTTCCGCGCGTCAAGGAGCGCCGCAGCCAGCTCGCCGGCACCCTCTCGGGCGGCGAGCAGCAGATGGTGGCGATGGGCCGCGCGCTGATGTCGCGCCCGAAGCTGATCTGCATGGACGAGCCGTCGATGGGCCTCTCGCCCGCCCTCGTCGAGCAGGTCTTCGAGATCATCCAGACCATCAACAAGCTCGGCACGACCATCTTCGTCGTCGAGCAGAACGCCAATATGGCGCTGTCGATCGCGACGCGCGGCTACGTCCTGCAGACCGGCGAGGTCGTCCTCTCCGGCCTGGCGCAGGATCTGCTGAGGAACGAGATGCTGCGCGCCACCTATCTCGGCGAGATGAAGACGGCGTAGCGCCGGCCGGGAGCTCTATCCGGCCTTGAGCTGCTCCGCCGCCGCGATGGCGAAATAGGTCAGCACGCCGTCGGCGCCGGCCCGCTTGAAGCCGGTCAGGCTCTCGAGCACGACACGGTCGTCGAGCCAGCCGCGCTCGATGGCACCCTGCAGCATGGCATACTCGCCGCTGACCTGATAGACGAAGGTCGGCACGCCGAAGCGCTCCTTGACGCGGCGGATGATGTCGAGATAGGGCATGCCCGGCTTGACCATCACCATGTCGGCGCCCTCGGCGAGATCGAGCGCGACCTCGCGCAACGCCTCGTCGCTATTGGCGTAATCCATCTGATAGGTCCGCTTGTCGGAGCGGCCGAGCGAGGATTTCGAGCCGAGCGCGTCGCGGAACGGTCCGTAGAAGGCGGAGCAGTATTTCGCCGCGTAAGCCATGATGCGGACATGCGCGAAGCCGGCCGCGTCGAGTGCGTCGCGGATGGCGCCGACCCGCCCGTCCATCATGTCCGAGGGGGCGATGATGTCGCAGCCGGCGCGCGCCTGGACGAGCGCCTGGCGGCAGAGTATCTCGACCGTCTCGTCATTGGCGACGTAGCCGTCGCGCAGCACGCCGTCATGGCCATGGCTGGTGAAGGGGTCGAGCGCGACGTCGCAGAGAACGCCGAGTCCGGGAAGCGCCCGCTTGACCGCCGCGACCGCGCGGCAGACGAGATTGTCGCCGTTCACCGCGTCGTCGCCGTCGTCGTTCTTGCGTTCGACGGGCACGACAGGGAAAAGGGCGATCACCGGAATTCCGAGCGCCGCGGCGCGCTCGGCCTCTTCGATCAGCGCCGGGATGGTGAAGCGAAAGGCTCCCGGCATCGACGCGATCTCCTCGCGTGCGGCGCCGCGCCCCTCGGTGACGAAAGCCGGCCAGATCAGATCGCCGGATGTCAGGACGTGCTCGGCGACGAGGCGCCGCGACCAGGCGTCGCGGCGATTGCGGCGCAGGCGGAGGCGCGGATAGGCGCCGAGGGAGGTGAAGGGCTTGGAGGTCACGTCAACACCACGGAATTGTCAAGGACCCGCGCCGCGAGGGGGCCGGTCGATCGCGATCATAAGCGCCGAGCCGATCGCTTACAATCGGCCGCCATCCAACCGTCACGGGGGCAGCCATCCCGGGCAGCTCGGAGGGGGTAGGAGGCGACCAGGATCATGAGAACGGCGCCGTCGGGCCCGGCGCGTTGCTGGCCCTGGACCCAGCGGTTATCATCGCGCTCCCGAGCGCCTCGGATTATCATGGATTTCCGCCTCGGCGACGAACAAGCCGCCTTTTGCCCGCGAGAGTCTCATAGCCCGAATTCGAATTTTTCCGAACCGAGGAGGATGACCGACATCCAGACAACATCCGACGAGATCCTGCTCGAGCGCTGCGGCGGCCTGGCAGTGGTCACCTTGAACCGGCCCAGGGCCCTCAACACGCTGACCCTTGGCATGTACCGCACGCTTGATCCCGATCTCCTCGCCTGGGCCAGCGATCCCTCGGTTCACGCAGTGCTGATCCGCGGCGCCGGCGAGCGGGCGTTCTGCGCCGGCGGCGACGTGCGCGCCATTTATGAGGCCGGGCGTGGCAAGACGCAGGGACTCACCGCCGATTTCTTCCGCGAGGAATATTGCCTGATCGAGCGCGTCTACCGCTTTCCCAAGCCGTATATCGCGCTGCTCGCCGGCATCACCATGGGAGGCGGGGCAGGGATCTCCGTGCATGGCTCGCACCGCATCGCCACGGACCGTTTCCTCTTCGCCATGCCGGAGACGGCGATCGGCCTCTTTCCCGATATTGGCGCCACCACCTTCCTCAACCGCTGCCCGGGGCGGATCGGCCGCTATCTCGGCCTGACCGGCGCACGCATCAAGGCGGAAGATGCGCTCTATTGCGGCCTGGTGACGCACTACGTCCCGGGTGAGCGCCTGACGGCTTTCGCCGACGCGCTCGGCCAGCTCGCCTGGCGCGATGGCGAGGAGCGACGCCAAGTCGATGCCCTGCTTGCCGATTTTGTCCGGCCGGCCGGTCCGGCGCCGCTTGCCGAGCTGCGGCCGGCGATTGATCGTTGCTTCGCCGCGGAGACGATCGAGGGGATCGTTGCCGCGCTCGAGGCGGAGCCGGCCGACTGGGCGCGCGCGGCGCTCGCCAGCCTCGCCAAGGCGTCGCCGACCAGCCTCAAGATCACCCTGCGCCAGCTGCAGCTCGGCGCCGGTTTCGATGTCGCGCAGGCCTTGCAGCTTGAATACCGCATGACTCAGCACATCATGCAGCGGCACGATTTCTTCGAGGGCGTCCGCGCCATGCTGGTCGACAAGGATCAGGCGCCGAAGTGGCAGCCCGCCGACCTGACGTCGGTGGGCGAGGACGAGGTTGCCTTCTATTTCCGGCCCATCGGCAAGCGCGAGCTCCAATTCACGTAGGGAGGACGACATGACGACAATCGGCTTCATCGGTCTCGGCAATATGGGTGGGCCGATGGCGGCGAACCTGCTCAAGGCGGGCCACGAGGTGACAGGCTTCGATCTCAGTGCCAAGGCGCTCGAGGCCTTCGCCGCGGCCGGCGGCAAACCGGGCGCGAACTTCGCCGAGGCGGCCGCCGGCCAGGACATCGTCATCACCATGCTGCCGGCGGGACCTCACGTCCGCGCTGTCTATTTCGGCGAAAAAGGCGTGCTGGCGAACGCGTGTAAGCGCAGCCTGCTGATCGATTGCTCGACGATCGATGTCGAGACGGCGCGGTTGGTTGCCAAGGAGGCCGCGGATGCCGGATTCGGCATGCTCGATGCGCCGGTCTCCGGCGGCGTCGGCGGCGCGGCGGCGGGAACGCTCACCTTCATGGTCGGCGGAGCGCCGGCCGATTTCGCCCGTGCCGAGCCGATTCTGCAGACGATGGGCAAGACGATCGTCCATGCCGGCGCGTCAGGAAACGGGCAGGCGGCGAAGATCTGCAACAACATGATCCTCGGAATTTCGATGATCGGGGTATGCGAGGGATTCGCGTTGGCTGAGAAGCTCGGCCTCGATTGGCAGCGTCTCTTCGATATCAGCTCGAAATCGTCGGGTCAGTGCTGGTCGATGACGAATTACTGCCCGGTTCCCGGGCCGGTGCCGAGTTCGCCGGCGAATCGCGACTACAAGGCCGGCTTTACCGCCGAGATGATGCTGAAGGATCTCAAGCTGGCGCAGCAGGCGGCGCAGGCCGCGGGCGCGACGACGCCGATGGGGGCGAATGCGGCGGCTCTCTACGGGCTGATGGTCAATGCCGGCAATGGCGCGGTCGATTTTTCCGCGATGTTCCGTTTTCTCACCGCGCGGAAAGATTGATGCGGTGGATTTAAGGGAATTCTTAACTGACCTCGCTTAGCTTGACTGGCGGTCATGGTTCCTGCGAGGCACGTTATGAAGGCCGAATATCTTGAGACGATCGGGTTGATCGAACGTCTGCATCGTCATTTCCTCGAGATCGTCAAGCTCGAGCTCGAAGGGCTTGGCGTGCACGATATCAACAACGTGCAGGGACTCATCCTGTACAATATCGGCGATGCCGAGATGACGGTGGGCGAGCTCACCTTGCGCGGCTGCTACCTCGGCTCGAACGTGTCCTACAACGTCAAGAAGATGGTCGAGAACGACTATCTCGTCCAGGAACGCTCC
>DATAQP010000472.1:0-6015 GCA_036264595.1 Allostellaceae bacterium | reverse complement strand
GCCGGTCGCCTCGATATCGGCGGCCTTGTCGCTCACCATCTTGTCGGAGATCGCCGGATATTTGATGCAGAACGTGCCGCCGAAGCCGCAGCACACCTCGGCGCCCGGCAGCTCGGCGATCTTGAGGCCCCCGACCGAGCGCAGGAGCTGGCGCGGCTGCTCTTTGACGCCGAGCTCGCGCAGGCCCGAGCAGGAATCGTGATAGGTCACCGTGCCGTCATAGCGCGCGGCGACGCCGTTCATGCCGCGTATGTCGGTGAGGAAGGAGATCAGCTCGTAGGTGCGCTTGGCGAGGTGCTGGACGTCGCTCGCCATGGCGGGCTCGTCGGCTAAGAGCTCGGGGTAATGCTCGCGGATCGTACCGGCGCAGGAGCCGGACGGCGCCACGACATAATCGAAATCCTTGAAGGCGGCGACGACCTGGCGGGCGATTGCCTTCGTCGAGGCGCGGTCGCCCGAATTATAGGCGGGCTGGCCGCAGCAGGTCTGCGCGCGCGGCACCTCGACGACGCAGCCGGATTCCTCGAGCAGCTTGACGGCGGCGAAGCCGATGGCGGGACGGAAGAGGTCGACGAGGCAGGTGACGAAAAGGCCTACGCGAATCGGCTTTTCTTGCATCGAGACGATGTCCAGGGCGGCGCTGCGGGACCTAGAGAATGGTCATGTGCCGCCCTGAAAGCAACCGCGATATACCCCTCTCCCGCGGGGCGGGAGAGGGGTATCGGACGATGTCCCCCTGGCAATCCTACTGCACGATCTTCCAGCTGCCGTCGGGCTGCTTGCAGGCGGTGCCGTAGCCCTGCTGGGTCTGGCCGCCGACGGTGATCGTTTGCTGGAACTCGCGGCAATAGGTGCCGTCGGCCGTCTGGTAGTAGTTGCGCGGCACGACCGTGCCGGAGGCGCCCGATTGCTCGTTGCGCCAGGGCAGCGGCTGGCCGGGCTGGCCGGTCTCGAGCGCGGTCTGCGTCGTGTGGTTGGCGTAGGCGACGTCGGCCTGGTCGAGCGACTTGCCGACCTGCGAGCCGAGCAGACCGCCGGCGATGACGCCGAGCGCCGTCGCCGCCCCCTTGCCGGAGCCGGAGCCGAACTGGTTGCCGAGCAGGCCGCCGAGGCCGGCGCCGACCAGCGCGCCGCCGGTCGTCTTGTTCATGCCGATCTCGCCCGGCCCCGGGCCGGTGCCGTAGGGACCCGGCTGCTGACACGCGGCCAGACCGATCGAAAGCGCCGCAACCGCTAATATCTTACGCATGATGACCCCTGTAACTCCTCGTTTGGCCTGGCGACGATATATCGTCGCCCGCATGCCGGTTCAAGACGTCGCCGACCGCCGCGCCGCGACCTCGCGCGGCAGCAGCAGGTAATAGGTTCCGCGATCCTTCATCATCCCCGCGCGCTCGGCGGCTTGCGGTCCGAAGCCCCAGAACACATCGCCGCGCACTGGGCCTCTGATGGCGCCCCCAGTATCCTGCGCGACAACGAGGCGGCGCAGCCGTCCATTCCCTTCCGCGGCATCCTCGAGATCGAGCCAGAGCGGCACGCCGAGCGGCAGGAAGGCGCGATCGACGGCGAGGCTCCGCCCGGCGGTGAGGAGGACGCCCTGGGCGCCGAGCGGGCCATCTCCCGTCATCTCGCGGAAGAAGACGTAGGACGGGTTCTCGTCCATCAGCGCGGCGGCCTTGTCGGGATGGGCGGCGAGCCAGCCGCGGATGGTCTGCATCGAGACGGCGTCGCGCGGCAAGTCACCCCGATCGGCGAGCAGCCGCCCGATCGGCACATAGGCCTGGCCGTTCTGGCCGTCATAGCCGATGCGCGCCGTGCTGCCGTCGGGCAGGCGGATACGCCCAGAGCCCTGGATCTGCAGGAAGAAGGCATCGACCGGGTCGTCGACCCAGAAGAGCTCGAGATTGCGCTGGGCGAGGGCGCCGCGCTCGATCTCGGCGCGGCTGGCATAGGGCTTGAGCTGGCCCCCCTCGACGCGGCCGGCGATGCGCTCGCCGCGCCAGGCCGGGCGGAAGAGGCCGAGCTCGACCATGACGAGATCGGGCGGCCGCTTGAGGAGCGGCGTGGCGTAGAGTCCCTCGCTGCGCCGCGAGCCGCGCAGCTCGGCCTCGTAATAGCCGGTGAAGAGGCCGGTGGGATCGGCGTTGTTGGCGAGCCGGAACGGGCGAAACTCGCTCTCGAAGAAGCGGCGTGCCGCCGCATCGTCGGCCGGGTCGATATCAGCCGCCGCGGCGCAGGCCGCGCGCCAGTCGCCAGCCGTGCCGGCGAGGCCGCCGGGCCCGATCGGCGCGTCAGCAGCTTGCTTGGCGAAGGCATCGCAGGATTTGCGCAGCGCCGACAGCGCGGCGCCGACCGTGTCGGCGCGCCAACCGGCGAGATGGTCGAAGTCGGTAGCGGCGAGGGTCAGGCGGTCGGGCGGCGGCGCCTTGGGCGCGCAGGAGGCGGCGAGGAGGGCGGCCATCAGCCAGACGAGGCCCCGCCCGACCCGCTGCCGCCTCACCGCTGTCAGCTCACGGGCCGCCGGTCTCAAACGCTGCGCGTCGCGACCAGCAGCCAGTTGGGGTCCTGCGAGCGCGTGTTGCGCGCGAAGGTCCAGAAATCGGTCTTCTCGACGACATGATCGGGCTCGCCATCGGCGACCGTGCCGTCGGCGGCGCGGGTCACATTGACCTGATCGGAGACGAACTTGACGGTGACGAAGGCCGTGCGGCCGTTGAGCTCGGCCTCGTCGATCTCGGCCGTCTTGATGCTGATGAGCTGCGTCTCGTGCGTCTCCTTGGCGGCGACGCGCTGGCGGATCGCCTCGGCGAAGCGCTCATAGACCTCGTCGCTGAGCAGCGGCCGCAGCGTTGCGGTATCGCCGGCGGCGAAGGCATTGACGATGATCTCGAAGGCGCCGCGCGCGCCCTGGATGAAGCCGTTGGGCTCGAAGCCCGGGTCGGCGGCGCGGATCTGGGCGAGCCCCGCCTCGGGGCTGGCGGCGCGCGGGCCGGCCGGCACCGGCGCCAGCTCGTCGCGGCCGCGCTGCGCGTCGGGCAGGCTGACGATGTTGTCGCCTGCCTGGTCGCGTTTCACCGCGCTGCGCGGGAAGAGGTCGCGCGGCTTCTCGGTGCCGGTGCGGCGGCCGAGCACGCCGCGCAGGCGCAGCACGAGGAAGGCCGCGATCATAGCGAAAATGATGATGTCGAAGTATTGAAACCCGTCGCTCATGTTTCACGCATGCTGTCGATTGCGGATAACCGACACGCTCTCCGTTTTACCGTGAATCGAGCCGAGGACGCTCGACGGATGGCCCGCAACCCCGTAATAGACGGCGAGCCGTGCCGTCAGGTAGATAGGCCGATCTCGGGGAAAGGGCAAGGAGAGCCGTCATGTTATCACCGATTTGGACGCTTGGCCGCAGCCCCTCTCGCCACGGGACGACCGCGCCATGCTGCTGATCCGGCATGGCCAGTCGGAGTTCAACGTCGTCTACAGCGTGACCCGCCAGGACCCCGGAATCCGCGATCCGCTGCTCACCGCGACGGGCCGCGCGCAGGCCCGCGAGGCCGCGGAGGCGCTCGCCGGGGAAGGCCTCGCCCGGCTGATCGCCAGCCCCTATACGCGGGCGCTGGAGACGGCCGAGATCATCGCCGAGATCCTCGACCTGCCGGTCGCCGTCGACGCGCGGGTCGGCGAGCGCGCCGCCTTCGCCTGCGACATCGGCTCGCCGATCGCCCAGCTGCGCGCGCGCTGGCCGCGCCTGACGCTGGACCATCTCGACGAGGTGTGGTGGCCCGAGCACGAGGAGAGCGAGGCGGCGCTGGCGACCCGGTGCGAGGGATTCCGCTCGGCGATGGCGCTGGTGGAGGATTGGGCAAGCGCCGGGGTGGTGACGCATTGGGGCTTCATCCGCAGCCTGACCGGCCTTACCGTACCGAACGGCGCGGTGCTGCGCGTCGACCCGACGCGGCGCGAAGCGCCGGCGGTTCCCGTGCTGATGCCGGCCTTGCCCACCGCCCCCGCCGCCAATCCGCCGCCATAGATCATCGCAGTAAGTCCGGCTGCAGTTGTCGCGGCCGGGTGATCCATGCTAGCCAGCGCCCTTCGAATAACCCGCACCATAGCAGGAGCCTCCGATGGCGCAAGACGAACCGACCGGCTCCCCGCCGGGTGGCGCCGCCCCCGCCGGGCCGCCGCAGCTTTTCATCAATGCGCAATACGTCAAGGATCTCTCCTTCGAGAACCCACGCGCGCCGCAGAGTCTGATCCAGCAGAAGGCGCAGCCCGAGGTCTCGCTCGACGTCGATGTCAAGGCGCGCAACCTCGCCCCCGACCTCTTCGAGGTGGCGCTGACCATCTCGGCCGAGGCGAAGGCCGAGGGCGAGACGGCCTTCATCGTCCAGCTGACCTATTGCGGCGTCGTCTCGGCGCAGAACGCGACGCCCGAGATCCTCAACGCGATGATCATGATCGAGACGCCGCGCCTGCTCTTCCCCTTCGCGCGCAACGTCATCGCCACGGCGACGCGCGACGGCGGATTCCCGCCCCTCCTCATCAACCCGATCGATTTCGCCGCCCTGGTGCGCCGCGAGCAGGAGAAGGCGGGCGCAACGACGACGGCGTGAGGCAGCCGTTAGTCAGCTGACGATCGCGGCGTATCCCGCGACAGCCTGCGAGGTGCCTATGAGCGACAGCACCGATCCCTGGCCGAGCCTGCCGCTTGCGGAATGGCAGGAAACCTACGCCACGCTGCATCTCTGGACGCAGGTGGTCGGCAAGATCCGCCTCGCCCAGGCGCCGATGATCAATCACTGGTGGCAGGTGCCGCTCTATGTCACCGCGCGCGGCCTCACCACCTCGCCGATGCCGTATGGCGCGCGGAGCTTCCAGATCGATTTCGACTTCGTCGACCATCGGCTCGTCATCGCCTGCAGCGACGGGACGATGGCGGGCTTCGCTCTTGCGCCTTGCTCAGTCGCCGCCTTCTACCACGAGGTGATGGCGCAGCTGGCGACGCTCGGCATCGACATTGCGATCTGGACGATGCCGGTCGAGATCCCTGATGCCATTCCCCTTCGAGACGGATGAAACGCACGCATCCTACGACAAGGACTCCGTCAACCGGCTGTGGCGCATCCTCGTCCAGTGCGACCGCGTTTTCACCCGCTTCCGCGCACGCTTCCTCGGCAAGGTTAGCCCGGTGCATTTCTTCTGGGGCAGCTTCGATCTCGCCGTCACCCGGTTCTCGGGCCGCCGCGCGCCCGATCATCCGGGGACGGCGCCGCATCTCGGCAATTGGGTGATGCGCGAAGCCTATTCGCACGAGGTCAGCAGCTGCGGCTTCTGGCCGGGCGGCGGCACGGTGACGACGCCCGCCTTCTATTCCTACGCCTATCCGCAGCCGGCCGGCTTCGCGGCGGCATCGGTCCGACCGAGCGGCGCCTATTGGGACGAAGGGTTCGGCGAGTTTCTCCTGCCCTACGACGTGATGCGCCAGGCCGATGCGCCCGACGACCGGCTGCTCGAGTTCCTCGCCAGCACCTACGAAGCCGCCGCCGATCTCGCAGGGTGGGATCGCGCCGCGCTGGAGCGTCGCGCCGCCCGCTAAAGGGGCGGCTCAGGCCTCGGCGAGCCAGATCGGCTGCTTGAGAAGAAGCAGCATGGCGGCGTGGGCGGCGAGCTCCTCCGCCGAGGCGGCGTGCGGCCGTGCTGGACGGATCGGCCGCGTGATGGCGACGGTGCCGTCGGCGAAGGCGCCGACATCGACGAAGTTGAGGCCGGGCTGGCGGCCGCCGATGAGCTCGAGATAGACGGCGGCGAGCAATTCGCAGTCGAGCAGGGCGCCATGCTTGGTGCGCGCGGAAAGGTCGATAGCGAAGCGCCGGCACAGCGCGTCGAGGCTGGCCTGCGCGCCGGGGAAGCGCCTTCGGGCCAGAGCGAGCGTATCCTCGACGGCGCAGCGCAGCGGCTCCTTGCCGAGACGGCGCAGCTCCGCGTTGAGGAAGCGGAGATCGAACTCGGCGTTGTGGATGA
>DATAQP010000384.1:0-2285 GCA_036264595.1 Allostellaceae bacterium | reverse complement strand
CACGGCATCTTCAAGGCCGGCACGGCACGGCGCAACGCCAAGCCCGTCATCGTCGAATTGAAGCGCGACGCCATGCGACGCACGGCATCGCGCATCGAGGCCGAGCACGTTCTCGGCAACCCCCGGCACGGTTCCGCCGATTAGGCGTCGAGCGCGGCACGTAGCGCGGCAATGACGCGGTCGACCTGCGCATCGCCAAGCTGAGGATACATCGCCAGGCTGAAGACCTCGCTTGCCGCCAGCTCGGTTTGCGCCATTCCCGAGGGCCCGAGAGCGACGCGGCCGAGATAGGCCGGCTGCAGATGGACCGGCATCGGATAGTGGATATTCGTTCCGATCCCGTCTTTCTGCAAGGCAGCGCGCAACGCCTCGCGCCGCGGCGAGCGCACGACGTATTGGTGAAAGACGTGCTCCGTCCTGCCATCGCGCGCCGGTAGTGTCAACGGCAGCCCCGCCAGCCCGGCATCATAGCGCGCGGCGATGGCGCGCCGCCGCGCATTGTCCGCCGCCAGCGCCGTCAGCTTGACGCGCAGAATAGCGGCCTGCAGCTCGTCGAGCCGCGAGTTGATGCCGGTCTGCTCGCTGACATAGCGCCGCTCGCGCCAGCCATATTCACGAATGGCGCGCAGGGCGGCGGCGACCGCGTCATCGCTCGTCGTGACCATCCCGCCATCACCGAGTGCGCCGAGATTCTTGGTTGGGTAGAAGCTGAAACAGGCGATTGCGCCGAAGCTGCCGGCCGGCCGCCCCTCGAAGCGCGCGCCATGGCTCTGGGCGCAATCCTCAATGAGCGGCACGTTGTAGTCACGGGCGAGCGCCACCAGCGCGGCGAGATCGGCGGGCTGGCCGTAGAGATGGACGGGCAAGATCGCGTCGATACGCGCGCTGCCGCGCGGCGGCGAAGCCAGCACGCGCGCCAGCTCGCCGACGTCCATCGTGTAGGTCGCCGGGTCGATGTCGACCAGCACCGGTCTTGCTCCCGCCATCTCGATCGCCGCCACCGTCGCCACGGCGGTATGCGAGACCGTCGCCACCGTCTTGCCGGCGCCGATGCCGAGCGCGCGCAGGGCGAGCACCAACGCATCGGTGCCGTTGCCGGTGCCGACGCCGTGACGTGCCCCCATGGCGGCGGCGAACGCCGCCTCGAACGCGGCGGTCTCCTTGCCGAGTATGTACCAGCCGCTCTCGAGTACGCCGGCGATGGCGGCGTCGATCGCCGTGCGCTGGGCGAGGTAGGCGGCCTTGGGATCGTTCTGCGGGATCGGCGGATGGGTCATGCGGGTCTCTCAGAGGTAATGGGCGACATGCTGTCGGAAGAAGGCGAGCGATTGCTCGAGCCCGGCGCGGAGATCGACGCGCGGCGCCCAGCCGGTGAGCCGGCGAAACATCGCATCCGTCGCATAGTAGTCGCCGATGTCGATGCGCTTGCGCTCGGCGGGGAATTCCCGCTTGGCAAAGCGGCCGCCGCCATTGGCCGCGACCAGCGTCTCGGCGAGGGATTGCAGGCTGACGGCGCCGTGGCCGCCGATATTGCAGGCCTTGCCTGCCATGGAGGGCGTCAGCGCGGCGAGCAGGAAGGCGTCGACGGCATCCTCGACATAGGTGAAATCGCGCAGCTGCTCGCCACCCCACACCTCGAACTCGCGGTCCTCGAGAACGGCGCGTAGCCAGACCCCGACGAAGGTCTGCCGCGCATCCTTGATGCGCATGCGCGGACCGTAGGTATTGGTCAGCCGCAGCGCGCAGCTCCGCATGCCGTAAACGTCGTGGTAGAGATTGTGGTAGGCCTCGCCCGCCATCTTGTTGACGCCGTTGACGTCGACCGGCCGCAGGATGTGCTGCTCGTCGACCGGCACGTAATCCGGACGGCCGTAGATCTGGCGGGTGCTGGCGAAGACGATGTTGATGTCCGGATTGACCTTGCGGCAGGCCTCGAGCAGGGTCAGCTGCGCCCGGCAGTTGATCTCGAGATCGACGACCGGGTCGGTCATCGAATCGAGATGGCTTGTCTGCCCGGCGAGGTTGAAGAGATAGTCGCGTCCGCCGAGCAGGTGATGGAGCCCGTAGGTGTCGCGGATATCGGAAATATTGACCGTCACCCGATCGGCGATATCGGCGACGTTGAAGAGGTTACCGCCATATTCCGGGATCAGGCTGTCGACTAGCAGCACGTCGCTTCCGAGCTCGACGAGACGGCGCGCGAGGTTGGAGCCGATGAAGCCGAGCCCGCCGGTGATCAGCACACGCGCCCCCGCGAAAGCGGCGTAGCGGGGGTCGACCGCTTG
>DATAQP010000364.1:0-7342 GCA_036264595.1 Allostellaceae bacterium | reverse complement strand
CGACGACCTCATCGTCGACGGCCGCGTCGACATCACGCGGGCGCGGCCGATCGCCCGGCTCGGCTATATGGATTATTGCGTCGTCGACGAGGTCTTCGCGATGGACCGGCCGGACTGAGCCGGCCGGTCCATCCGGAACGTCTCGCTACTTGACCCCCGCTACTTGACAGACGAGAACGAGGTCGGCTGCAGGAAGGAATTGCTGAGCGAGGCGACGATCGGCCCGTCGCGCTCGGTCTCGGCGCGCTTGGCATGCCATTCCGGATCAGCCTGGAAGGCGTTCCACTTCTTCTCGCGCTCGGCCAGCGAATCCCATTGCAGCAGGTAGTAGAGATCCTGGTTCGAAGCGCCGACCAGCACCGTCCAGAAGCCGGCTTGGCGGATGCCGTGCTTTTCCCACAGGCCGAGCGTGATGGTCTCGAAACGCTTGACCAGCGCCGGCAGCCGGCCAGGAACACAGTGATAGACGCGAAGCTCGTAGATCATGGAGGTCCTTTCTCGCAGCGGGATCCGCCCGGATAAATGGCGCAACGCCTGGAGCAGTCTATCGCACGGTTTCTGCGCTCGGCGACGGTATTTCGCGGCCATGAAGGTGCCCGGCCGGCGCATATGATTCGTGCTATCCTCGGACCGCTCGAGATGATCGAAAGGGACCGGCATGTGTACGATACCGATAGGCGCCAAAGGGAGCTTCTCGCTGCTCGTCGCGCCACAGCACCTCGCCGACCAGTTCAAGGACGAGAGACTGCCGCCGGTGCTGGCGACGCCTGTCATGATCATGATGATGGAGAACGCCGCGCTCAACGCCATCAGGCCGTTCCTCGATCCGGAGGAGAGCGCGGTCGGCACGATGGTCAACATTCGCCATCTCGCCGCGACGCCGGTTGGCCATCTCGCCCATGCCGAGGCCGAGGTGACGAAAGTCACGGGACGGCAGATCGAGTTCACCGTCAGCGCGCGCGACGAGAGCGAGGAGATTGGCAACGGGACGCATGAGCGGATGGTCGTCGACGTCAAGCGGCTCGGCCAGCGCTTGGCGGCCAAGGGCAAGGGCTGAATCCTGCTGCGCTTGACTTCTGACCGCGCAACTGGCGGGATCGCCCCCGGAAACCAGGGAGGATCGAGGGATGCGGGCGAATCGCGTGCGTGAAATCTGGCAGGCCGGCGGTGCGGTCATCAACGGGTGGTGCGGCATCCCGAGCGGCTTCTCGGCGGAGATCATGGCCCATATGGGCTGGGATTCTCTCGTCGTCGACACCCAGCACGGCATCGTCGGCTATGACACGATGGTATCGATGCTGCAGGGCATCTCGACCACAGCGGTGACGCCGATGGTGCGCGTGCCGTGGAACAATCCGGCCGATATCATGAAGGCGCTCGATGCCGGCGCCTACGGCATTATCTGCCCGATGATCAACAGCCGCGCCGAATGCGAGTCCTTCGTCGGCGCCTGCCGCTACGCGCCGCGCGGCTATCGCAGCTCCGGCCCGATCCGCGCGACACTCTATGGCGGCCCCGACTACCATGCCAAGGCGGACGATGTCGTCGTGGCCATGGCGATGATCGAGACGACCCAGGCGCTCGAGAATCTCGACGCCATCCTCTCGACCCCGGGCCTCGACGGCATCTATGTCGGCCCCTCGGATCTCTCGATCACCATGGGGCATTCGCCCGGCCTCGACCGCAACGAGGAGGACGTGCTCGCCGCCTACAAGAAGATCCTCGCCAGCTGCAAGCGCCACGGCGTCTTCCCCGGCATCCACACCGGCAGCACCGCCTATGCCAAGCGGATGATCGAAATGGGCTTCCAATTCGTCACCCTGCTCGGCGATGCCCGGCTCCTGACGATGGCTGGCCAGCAGATCGTCCAGGACATGCGCGCCGGCGCCCCGGCGAAACCGGCGGCGGCGGGCAGCTCGACCTATTGAGCGTAGCGCGGGAGAGCGGCGATGCTGCTCTTCCGCCCGCTACGCGGCGAAGCCGCGCCACAGCGCGGCGAGATCGCCGAGCGCGGCGGCCGAGAGCGCGCCCTTGTTGATGCAGGACGCGGCATATTCGAGCTGCTCGATCGTCGAGTAGCCGACCAGGACCGATGTCATCGCCGGGCTGGTGATGGCGAAGCGCAGCGACGCCTCGATGATGCTGCGCGCGTGACCCTTGCGCACCAGCGCCTCGAACTTCTTGGCATGCGCGACATCGGTGCGATAGTCGGCCCCCGAGGCGATCGGCTCGAGAGTCTGGATGCCGAGGGGATGCCGGGTCTCGGCGCCGCTCAGCGCACCGCCAGCGAGGACACGGATGCCGATCGTCCCCATTCCGGCCGCCTGCGCGCGATTGAGCAGCCCGGCGAAATCCTGTCCGGGAAGGCCCGGCGGCAGCGTTCCGCCGGCGCTCGGATTGAGCAGATTGTAGCAGACCTGCATGGTGTCCAGGACCCGCGCGTCGACGACGCGATGGAGGTCGGGCGTCTCGCCCAGCCCGGTAATGCCGAAGAAGCGGATCTTGCCCTGCCGGCGCAGCATCTCGAGCGCAGGCACGACCTCGCCGAGCACGATATCGGCGGCGAGCGCGCGATCCCGGCCGTCCCGCGCGATGCGGTTGTGCAGCTGCAGGAGGTCGACCTGCTCGCGGCCGAGCCGCTGCAGGCTCGCGTCGAGCGACGCCGCCACCGCCGCGGCGATCTTGCCGTGATCCTCGGCGAGCACGGTGAATTTCGTACTGAGGAAGATCTGCGGACGGAGGGTCTTGAGGACGCGGCCGAGATTCCTCTCGGATTCACCGTTGCCATAGGCCGCCGCGGTGTCGAAGAAATTTATACCGAGCTCGAGCGCGCGGGCGACGGCGCGCTCCTGATCGGCGGCGCTGCCGCGCACCATCAACCCGCCGACGGCGCCGCAACCGAAGCCGAGAGACGAGAGCTTGACCCCCGTCCTGCCGAATATGCGTTGCTCCATCGCCATCCCTTTCGCTCGTCTCGATTGATTGCCGATCTAGGCGCCGGGGCCGCGCTCCATCGAATAAGGCTGCCAGCGCCGCAGCGCGCTCTTCTCGAGCACCGACGGGTTGACGCAGCTCATTGGCCAGCGGCCGCGCAGCACCAGCGCCATCTCCTGGCCGACCCGCCGCTTGCGCGCGGGATCGAAGCGCGCGGAGGCCGAGGCGACATGCGCGGTCAGGATGACGTTGTCCATGCCGAGCAGCGGATTGTTGTTGCCGGGCGGCTCGGTCTCGAGCACGTCGAGCCCGGCGCCGGCGATCCAGCCTTCCTGCAGCGCCTTGATCAGCGCCGCCTCGTCGACGGTCGGGCCGCGCCCGGTATTGATGAAGAGCGCGCCTTTCTTCATCAGGCGGAACTGCGCCTCCTTGAGCATGTGCTGGGCATCCGCCGTGGCCGGCGCGTGCATCGAGACGATGTCCGAACGCTGCAGCAGCTCGCTGAGGCTGACCGGCTCGACCCCGTAGGGGCTCATGACCAGTTCCTCGACGAAGGGATCGTAGGCGATCATGTGGAGGCCGAAGGGACGGGCACGGAGCGCGACGGCGCGGGCGACATGTCCGAAGGCAATGAAGCCGAGCGTCTGCCCCATCAGGCGGGGAAACTCGTAGAGCATCGGCCGCCCCTCCTTCCAGCGCCCGTCGCGGACCAGGCGGTCCTGGAAGACGAGCCGGCGATAGGTCGCCAGGATCAGCGTCATCGCGTGATCGGAGACCTCCTCGATGAACGTGTCGGGAATGTTGGTGACCGGGACGCCGCGCGACGTCGCCGCTGCCACGTCGACGAGGTCGGCGCCGACGCTGCCGAGGGCGATGACCTTGCAGCTCTGCAGCCCGTCGATGATGCGCTTGGTGATCGGCCGCCCCTTGGCGTAGAGCGCGTCGGCGTCGCGCGCGGCGGCGATGAAGTCCTCCTCCGAGGCGGCGGTGATTTCGACGATCTCGGCACCGATCGGCCGGAGCGCCTCCATCTCGAAATCGTAACCGATTCCGGCGACCGGACCGCTCGGCGTGACGATCTTGAACTCTGCCATTCATCCTCCCGGCATTCGATCTGCGATGACACGCTTGATTGGGACGCGCTTGATTGATTTCTATAGATTTTTTGCCGATCGACCAAGAGGAGAGAAACGCATGCCACCTATTCCGGCAACCAACAAGAAGACGCTGCTCCTGCCAACGACGATGACGCAGCCGGGCTGGGACGTCGTGGCGAGCCGCGAGGATGTCGTCGGCGTGCGTTACGCACCGGGCCTGCCGACTGCCGAGTTCGATGCCCTGCTCGCCGATGCCGACGCAGTCGGCCTCTCGGTGACGCCGTTCGGCGAGGCCGAGCTGGCCGCCGCGCCGCGGCTGCGCGTCGTCGCCCGGCACGGCGTCGGCTATGACGCGGTCGACGTGCCGGCGCTGACGCGGCGCGGCATTCCGCTGATGATCGTCGGTACCGCCAATTCTGTGACCGTGGCCGAGCATGCGATGTCCATGATGCTGACCCTGGCCAAGCGCGGTCCGGCAATGGCGGCGATGGTGCGCGAGGGACGCTGGGGGGACAAATTCGCCGACCGCCCGGTCGAGCTCTACGAGAAGGTCCTGCTGATCATCGGCTTCGGCCGCATCGGCACGCGGATCGCCAAGCGCTGTCTCGGCATGGAGATGACCGTGCTGGTCTACGATCCCTATGTCGCGGCATCGGCCATCCGCACGGCAGGGTGCGAGCCGATAGGCGATCTCGACGCCGCGGTGGCGCTCGCCGATTTCATCACCATCCATTGCCCGAAGACGCCGGAGACCACGAGACTCTTCGACGCGCGGCTTCTGGCGCGGATGAAGTCCTCCTCCTATCTCGTCAACACGGCGCGCGGCGGCATCGTCGACGAGGTGGCCCTGCATGAAGCGCTCGCCGGCGGCAAGCTGGCCGGTGCTGGTCTAGATGTCTTCGACCGCGAGCCCGCGCCGCTCGATAATAAGCTGTTCAAGCTGCCCAATGTCGCTCTCACGCCGCACGCCGCGGGCGGCACGCGCGAGGCCGGCGATCGCTCCGGGATCGCCACGGTGCACAATCTGCTCAGCGTGCTCGATGGTCAGCCCAATCGCGACAACGTCGTCAACAAGGAGGTGCTCGATTCGCCACCCGGTCGGAAATCGTAGAGCCGGGCCGGGTTGTCGACGAGGATCTGGCGGCGGAGTTCTGGATCGGGCGCCCATTCGGCGAGGAGATTGAGCGTCAGCCCGTCATCCTCGGGAAAGAACGGCTCGATCTCCTCGAGGCTCTGGCCGTGCTTACGGCCGCCGCCGGGATGCGGCCAGTCGGAACCCCAGAGCATGCGCGCCGGATTGGCCGCGATGAGCGGCGCGGCGAGTGAAGCCACATCGGCATAGTCGGGTCGCTGTGACGAGCTGCGATATGGCGCCGAGAGCTTGACATAGGCCTTGCCGGCGCCCACCAGGGCGAGCAAGGCGGCGAAGCCGGGCGGTGCCGGCCCCGCGCTTGCGCTGGCGCCACCGAAATGGTCGATGACTAGCGGCACCGGCAAGGCCGCGAGCTCCTCCTGCAGCGCGGCAATCACCGCCATGCCGGTATAGATCTGCACGTGCCAGTTCAATGGCGCGATCCGCGCCGTCGTCGCCGCAAGCCGCCGACGCGCGACATCGGGATCATCCAGGCCCGCCGTGGCGAGATTGACCCGCACACCGCGCGCGCCGGCGCGGTGCAAGGCCTCGAGCTCGGCATCGCCGATATCGTCATCGATGACGGCGACGGCCCTACCCCGCCCTTCGAGACGGCGCAGCGCATCGACCGTGCAGGAATTGTCGGTGCCATAGACACTCGGCTGCACGATGACGACGCGATCGAGATGGAGATCCCGCTGCAGGGCGAGGAGCTCCTCCAGCGACGCCTCGCCGGGCGTATAGCTCCGCTGCGGCGTGAACGGAAACTGGGCCGGCGGGCCGAAGACATGGGTATGGCAATCGCAGGCGCCGCGCGGCACCGCGAAATCGGGCGGCGTTCGGTTGGTCATCGCGGTCTACTCGCGATACGACGAATCCTGCTTGTCTAGACGGCGAAGCAGCGCCGGCCATTCGAGAATGCCGTAGGGGCGCACGACTGTCGGCCCGTACATCGCAACCGAGCGGTCGACGACATCGGCGGGCAGCGTATTGAGCTCGGTGTTGCAAGCCATGGCGGCGATCTGCGCCTGACAGGACCGCTCCAGCCCATACATGCGGTTGAACGTCTCCGGAATGCTCGGCCCAACGGTGAGCAAGCCGTGGTTCCGCAGGATCATGATGTTCTGCGCGCCGAGATGCTCGGCCAACCGCTCGCGCTCGCCGGGATCGCGCTCGGGGCCGGTGAAATCATGATAGGCGATGCGGCTGTAGAATCGCGTCGAGGTCTGCGTCAGCGACAGCAGGCCGCATTTCAGCGACGAGACCGCCATGCCGGCGATCGTGTGGGTGTGCATGACGGCCATGACGTCGGGCCGCGCCTTGTAGATGGCGCTATGGATGACGAAGCCGGCGAGCTGCAAGCCGTAGGGCAGGTCCGGCTGATAGGCGACCTTGCCGTCGAGATCCACCTTGAGCAGGCTAGAGGCGGTGACCTCGCTGAACAGCATGCCATGCGCTATGATGAGAAACTGGTTGGGCTCGTGCGGCAGCCGGGCGCTGATATGGGTATAGATCATGTCCGACATGCCGTAGAGATCGGTCAGCCGGTAGCAGGCGGCGAGGTCGACGCGCGCCTGCCACTCGGCGTCGCTCACCGAGGGACGGATCGGCTTCACCTGCGTCACGGCATTCATGGCATCTCTCCCTTTCCCGTCGACGAACGACGCCGCGTCAAAATCTCCGCCGCCTGCAGCGCGGCCGCCAAGCCCGCTGCCGGGCTGGTCAGCGGACGCCCTTCGCGACATAACGCGGCGGCGCCTGCCATCGACGCCTGGGCGAGCGCCACGACATCGGCGCCGTCCCGATAGGCCTGGTCGGCCGCAGCGGCGATCATCGCATGATAATCCGCGATCTCGCCGGCCTTAAAGGCCTTCCACGCGCCGGGAACCAGACGAATTTCGACCGCGGCCGAAGTCTCCGCCGCCGCTTCCTCGAACAACAGGCGCGTCGGCGCGATCGTCGTCTCGACAGCACAGAGAGCGACGACGCGGCTTCCCGCGCGTATCGCCGCCACGGCGAGCGCGGCATCGACCCGCAACACGGGAACGGACGCGGCGGACGCGACTTCGCCGACGACCGGACCGAGCGTCGAGCAGGTCAGAATCACGGCATCCGACTCCAGGCTCAGCCGCATCAGAGCAACGGCCGTCCGATCGGCGATGTCGCGCGTGACATGCCC
>DATAQP010000250.1:0-2905 GCA_036264595.1 Allostellaceae bacterium | reverse complement strand
CACCCCTATACCGAGGCGCTGCTCTCCGCCGTGCCGAAGGCCGATCCGCGGCTGCGCTCGCAGCGCATCATCCTGCAGGGCGAGGTCGCCGATGCCGCGCACCCGCCGACCGGCTGCTATTTCCATCCGCGCTGCCGCTATGCGGTCGAGCGCTGCCGCAGCGAGACACCCGCGCTTGCCGAGGTGGCCGAGGGCCATTGGGCGAGCTGCCACCGGGCCGGCGAGTTGACGCTGAAGGGCGTCGAATAGCGCGCGGCGGCACCATGTCTAATTAACCGGGACCATCTCGTCGAGGGTGAAGCCGAGGCGCGAGGATGTCCAATCGTCTTCGCGCGGGAACAGGCGGACCGTCAGGACACCGTTCTCCTCGTCGACGATATCGTAATGCAGCCCGGCGAGCGGCCGACACGCGCCGACGGTGAGACGCGCCGCCTCCTTGAGATCGTTGCGATCGGCCGCGTTGAGCAGGTCGAAGAGGTCCTGCTGCGTCTCGCAGGCGACGGGACGAAGCCCAGCCGATTGGCTGCTGGGAGTCGGCAAGGCCGCGACGGCGCTGACGGCGAGTAGAGCGACAAGCTGGTTGATCATCGATCGGTCCTCCTGGGAAGCATGACCGATCGATCCAGAAAATTATTCCGCCACCAGGGTTGCGTCATCCTTCGTGATGGATCGCGCACCACCTCGCGGCTGTCCGTGGCGACACGTCAGCGCCCGATGACCATGTCGTCGAGCGTATAAGCGAGCCGCGAATGCTCCCAATCGCCTTTGCTGGGAAAGACGCGAATGGTTACCACGCCGTTTTCGTCGTCGACGACCTTGTAAAAGAGTCCGGCGATCCGCTCGCAGGGACCATTGGTCAGCAGCACCTGCTGCTTGATGTCGCCGCGATCGGCCGCGTTGAGCAAATCGAAGAGCTCGCGACGCGACTGGCAGGCGAAAGGCTCGAGGTCGCTGGATGCCGTGGCGCGCGAGGGCGGCGCGCTTGCGACGATGGCAAGAGCGATGAGAACCGGCCTGATCATGGGCGTGATCCTCCCGTCGAGGTCATGACCGTAGATAGGCCGTCGAAACCCCGCCGCGTGCCTGCTTCACCGCATTGTGAACGGAAGCGGTGCCCGGCTACGCACCGACCGGAAGCGACTGGACCAGCCGGGAGCCGACGCGGGCGACCAGGCGACCCGCCTTCATCACCCATTTACGCGCCGGCTGGGCGGCGATCGCTTCGGGCACGCAGCTTGCGGCGACGGCGCAGAGATCCGCCGGGGCGCCTGCCGCGAGGCCATGGATCGCAACGCCATGGGCGCGTGCCCCGGCAGCGGTCACCATGTCGAAAGCGGCCATGAGATCCTCGTCGCTTCGATAGTCTGCACGCCAGCCGATCAGCATTGCGCGCTGCAACATGTCGCCGTTGCCGTAGGGCGACCAAGTATCGCGCACGTCGTCATTGCCGGCGAAGACGCTGACACCGGCGGCGCGGAGCTTGAGGAGCGGCGGGATCGCTGCGGAAGCGCCGCCATGCGTCACCAGAGCGACGCCGCTCCTGGCCATCAGCGCGGCCATCTCATCCGCCTTTCGCTCGGCGACCATGCCGAGGCAAAAGCCGTGGCTGATCGCGACCTTGCCGCCGAGGCCGACCGCGGCGGTCCGCTCGCAGATCTGCTGCAGGTTGCTGATGCCAAGCTCGCCCGGCTCGTGCAAATGAATGTCGAGCCCGACGCCCCGCCGCTCGGCGACGCCGAAAATACCGTCGAGCTGGCCCCTGGGATCGCGATCGATCTCCGACGGGTCGATGCCGCCGACGAGATCGGCGCCCATCGCCACCGCCTCGTCGAGGAGATCGAGCACGCCGGGGCACCGCATGACACCGCTTTGGGGAAAGGCGACGATGGTCAGCCCGACCTGCTCGCGATAGCGCTCCCGCACCTCAAGCAGCGCCGCAACCTTGGAGATACCGAATTCGAGATCGACATCGGCATGCGAGCGTATATGGGTTGTGCCCTGGCGGATGCAGAGATCGACGAGGTTGCCGGCGCGCTCGGCGACCGGCGGCAACTCCGCCCAGGCCTTCTTGTCGTTCTCGATGCGGCTCATCCGCGTGCCGTCGCCGCCATGCGGCCGCCATGCCAGGCCATAGACTGTCTTGTCGAGATGGATATGGCCGTCGACGAAGCCGGGAAGGACGAGGTCGCCGCCGACATCGAGCACCGCCGTCGAATTGTCGACCGGACGGTCGGCCGGCCTTATTTCGGCGATGGTGCCGCCGGCGATGCCGATATGCGCGATGCGCCCGTCGGGAAGCAGGGCATTGGCGAGAAACGATTCGGATTTCATCGGTCGATCACCTCGCCATCACCTCGGCCACCTCGATCATAGCACGCACCACGGCGCGGTCCGCATCGCCGCGCTGAAAGACCAGCATGTCGCGATTGCTGGCCTCGAGATCCGCCAGCATGACGGTTACCGAGCGCGGGTCGCCGCCGCCTTCCTGCTCGAAGACGAAGCTGATTCCGAGCCCCATGGCGACGCCTTCGCGCACCGCCTCGCGGCTGCCGAGCTCGAGGGTCGAGCGGAACCGCATTCCCGTGCCCTCCAGCGCCTTCTCGAGAATGCGGCGCGTCGTCGAGCCTTCCTCGCGCAGCAGCAGCTGCTCCTCCCGCAGATCGGCGAGACGCAGGTTGCGCCGACGCCCCAGGCGATGATTCGGCGGCAGCAGCGCGACCAGGCGCTGCTGGCCAAGGAGGACGCGACGCATCCGCTCGTCGGGGGGTGGCTCGGCGACCACCGCCGCATCGGCCTTGTCTTCGAGAAGCGCCGCCCAAGCCGCCTGGGAATTGCTGAAGGTGACGCTGAGCGCGATAGCCGGATAGCGCTGGCGAAACGCCGCGATGAAGGCCAAAGCCGGGTG
>DATAQP010000215.1:0-6874 GCA_036264595.1 Allostellaceae bacterium | reverse complement strand
ATTTGGGCAAGTATCATTCCGATCTCGGCCCTGGCCGTGCTCGCCTCGACTGGTGTGGCCTTCAGCCAGTCACTCGACCAGCTCGTCGCCGGCGCCAAGAGCGAGGGCCAGCTGACGGTGATCGCCCTGCCGCATGACTGGTGCGGCTATGGCACGCTGATCGACGGCTTCAAGGCGAAGTATGTGCTGAAGGTCAACGAGCTCAACCCCGACGCCGGATCGGGTGACGAGGTCGAGGCGATCAAGGCGAACAAGGGCAATAGCGGCCCACAGGCGCCTGATGTCATCGATGTCGGCCTGTCATTCGGCCCCTCGGCCAAGAAGGACGGCCTGCTGCAGCCCTACAAGGTCTCGACCTGGAGCACCATCCCGGACAGCGCGAAGGACGCCGAGGGGTACTGGACCGGCGACTATTACGGCGTGCTCGCCTTCGAGGTGAACGCCGATCTGGTGAAGAAGATTCCGGCCGATTGGTCGGATCTGCTCGGCGCCGACTACAAGAACGCGGTCGCTCTCGCCGGCGATCCGCGCGTCTCGAACCAGGCGATCCAGGCGGTCTTCGCTGCCGGGCTCGCCCAGTCGAAGGGCGACGTCGCGAAGGCGGGCGACGAAGGGCTCAAATACTTCGCCGACCTCAACAAGAAAGGCAATTTCGTCCCGACGATCGGCAAGGCCGCCTCGGTGGCCCAGGGCGCGACGCCCATCGTCGTGCGCTGGGACTACAATGCGCTCGCCGATCGCGACACGCTCAAGGGCAATCCCAAGATCGAGGTCGTGGTGCCGAAGAACGGCGTCGTCGCCGGCGTCTACGTGCAGGCGATCAGCGCCTTCGCGCCGCATCCCAACGCCGCCAAATTGTGGATGGAGCATCTCTATTCCGACGAGGGCCAGGTCGGCTGGCTCAAGGGCTATTGCCACCCGATCCGCTTCCAGGACCTGGTGAAGAGCAGCAAGGTGCCGGCCGACGTTCTGGGCAAGCTGCCGCCGGCGGCGTCCTACGAGCAGGCCGTGTTCCCGACGCTCGACCAGCAAGCGGCGGCGAGCGGCGTCATCACCAAGCAATGGGACACGGTGGTCGGCGCGAACGTGAAGTAATTCCACTCTCGCCAGAGGTTTCGCGCAGCATGCTCACCCCGCCAGGCGCGGACCCTAGCGCTGCCTCTTTGTCCTCGCGACCCTCCCCCGCCGGTCCGGCGGGGGAGGGCGTCCTCGCGCCCGCACCGATGGTGTCGGCGGCGCCGGGAAGCGCCGAACCGATGTCCTGGGCCTGGCTCGGCGTGGTGCCGTTCTTCGCCTTCGCCGTCTTGTTCCTGATTCTGCCGACCGCCTATCTGATGATCGGCGCCTTTCAAGATGCCGAGGGGCATTTCACCCTCGATAATATCGTCAACCTCTTCCAACCCTCGATTCTGAGCGCCTATTGGATCAGCATCGAGGTGAGCGCTGCTTCCGCCTTCGGCGGCGCCGTCATCGGCTTCTTCCTCGCCTATGCCGGGATTCTCGGCGGGTTGCCGGGCTGGATCCGGCCGGCGCTGATGACGTTCTCAGGCGTCGCCTCCAACTTCGCCGGCGTGCCGCTCGCCTTCGCCTTCCTCGCGACGCTCGGGCGCGCCGGGCTGGCGACGGCGCTGCTCATCAAGTATTTCGACTTCAACCTCTACAGCACCGGCTTCAACCTGCTGAGCTTCTGGGGCCTGGCGCTGACCTATCTCTATTTCCAGATTCCGCTGATGGTGCTGATCCTGGCGCCGGCGCTCGACGGGCTGAAGCGCGATTGGCGCGAGGCCTCGGCGATCCTCGGCGCCAGCTCGTGGCAGTATTGGCGCTATGTCGCGCTGCCCGTGCTATGGCCGAGCCTGCTCGGCACCAGCCTGCTGCTCTTCGCCAATGCCTTCGGCGCGATCGCCACGGCTTACGGCCTGACCGGCAGCTCGCTCAACATCGTCACCATCCTGCTCTACGCCCAGATCCGCGGCGACGTGCTGCATAACCAGAATCTCGGCTATGCCCTCGCCTTGGGCATGATCCTCATCACCGGGCTGTCGAATGGCGCCTATATCTGGCTGCGCTCGCGCAGCGAACGGTGGCTGCGATGAAGCATTCGAGGCTCGGGCCGTGGCTCGCCATCGCGATCGGCGCCATCTACTTCCTGGTGCCGCTCATCGGCACCTTCGAGTTCTCGCTGCGCATGCGCCGCGGCGAATACAGCTTCGATGCCTATCGCATCGTGCTGGCCGATCCGCAGTTCCAGGCGACCTTCACCTATTCGACCTGCCTCGCCTTGGCGAGCATCGTCGTCGGCGTGCTGCTGGTCGTGCCGACCGCCTATTGGATCCAGCTCCGCCTGCCGCGGCTGCGGCCGGTCGTCGAGTTCATCACCTTGCTGCCGCTCGTCATCCCGGCGATCGTCCTCGTCTTCGGCTATCTGCGCATCTACAACAGCTCGTCGCTGCTGCCGATGACGTCGAGCGAGCGGGCGACCGACGTGCTGCTGACCTTCAGCTACGTCACGCTGGCGCTGCCCTACATGTATCGCGCGGTCGATACCGGGCTGCGCTCGATCGATGTGCGCAGCCTGACCGAGGCGGCGGAGAGCCTGGGGGCCAGCTGGCCGACCATCCTATTCCGCGTGATCTTTCCCAATGTCCGCGTTGCCGTGCTGAGCGGCGCGTTCCTGACCTTCGCCATCGTCATCGGCGAATTCACCATGGCGAGCCTTCTCGACCGGCCGGCCTTCGGCCCCTATCTGCAGCTCATCGGCGCCAATCGCGCCTACGAGCCCTCGGCGCTCGCCATCATCGCCTTCATCGTCACCTGGGCCTGCATGGGGCTGATCCAGGTCTTCGGACGCGGCGCCCGCCTGGCGTCGGACAAACGCTAGGGCGCCGCGGCGCTGGGGAAACGGACATGGCGTTCATCGAGATCACTGACGTGCGGAAATCGTTCGGGTCGCAGAACGTCGTGCAGAATTTCGACCTCGCGGTCGAACACGGCGAGTTCGTGTCCTTTCTCGGCCCCAGCGGCTGCGGCAAGACGACGACGCTGCGCATGGTGGCCGGGTTCGAGCAGCCGAGCGCCGGCGCCATCCGGATCGACGGCAACGACGTGACGGGGCTGCGGCCGAACCAGCGCAATGTCGGGATGGTGTTCCAGTCCTACGCGCTCTTTCCCAACATGACGGTGGCCGACAATGTCGGCTTCGGTCTCAAGGTCGCCAAGCGGCCGGCGGCCGAGATCCACGCGCGGGTCGCGGAGATGCTGGAGCTCATCAAGCTGCCGGCGCTGGCCGGCCGCTATCCCTACCAGCTCTCGGGCGGGCAGCAGCAGCGCGTCGCGCTCGCCCGTGCGCTCGCCATCAAGCCGCAGGTCCTGCTGCTCGACGAGCCGCTATCGGCGCTCGATGCCAAGATCCGCGTGTCGCTGCGCGAGGAGATCAAGACCGTCCAGCGCGAGCTCGGCATCACCACCATCTACGTGACGCACGACCAGGAGGAAGCCTTGTCGATGTCCGACCGCATCGTCGTGATGAACGAAGGGCGCGTCGAGCAGGTCGGCACGCCCTTCGAGATCTATAATTACCCGCGCACGCGCTTCGTCGCCTCCTTCGTCGGCACCCTCAACGTCCTGCGCGCCCGGGTGACCGACGCCGCGCGCGGCGAGATCATGATCGACGATCAGCCGATCATCGCGCGGCGCGGCATCGCCGATGCCAAGACGGGCGAGATCCGCCTGGCGGCGCTGCGCCCCGAGGCGGTGTCGCTCGCCGATTCCGGCGGCGAGCGCAACCGCATGCAGGGCACCATCGAGGAGGTGCACTTCCTCGGATCGGTCATGCGCGTCCGCGTGCGCTTCAGCGAGAGCGCGATCTCGCTCGACACGTTCAACAATCGCGGCGCCGAGCCGCCGCAGCGCGGGCAGAAGGTGACCGTCGGCTTCGCCTATGACGATATTTTCGTCCTCGACAGTGCCGAGGCGAGCTGAGTCCCGAGAGACCCGCTCACGCAGCGGCGTCGAGGCGCTGCCAGATCGCCTCGACCCGGCGGCGGATGACCAGGGCCTCCTCCCAGCGATCGGAGAGCTCGTAGCCGTCGGCGCCGGTGATGGCGTATTCGGGCGGGCCGAGCTCGCAGAGGAAGCGCAGCGTGTCGCCGGCGCCGGCCCGCCCGCGCCACAGGCGGAAGCCGTCCTCCCACCAGCCGGCATAGAGATCGAACCATTTCTGGTGCTGCGGGAAGGAGATCTGCACCTGGATCTGCTCGCGGCTCGAGACGCGGCCCTGAAACGAATCCGCGCGCTCGAGGATGCGGCGGATGAGGGCGTGGTTCTCGGGGGCGATCGGGTACCAGAACTCGCGGTCGACGAGGTAATGCGAGAGATCGGCGCAAAGCCGCATCTCGGGGACCGCGTCGAGCAGCAAGAGCGTCGTGAAGAGGTCGTTGGTGATGCAGTTGCGATGGGTCTCGAACTGGATCTCGACGCCTTCCTCCTCGGCCATCGCCAGCCATTCGCGGATCACCGGGATCATGCCTTCGAGCGAGAGCGGCATGACCTGGCCGATGATGTTGACGAAGCAGGCGTTGAAATCCTTCGCCATGTGCAGCACCGGCCGCAGGCTGGCAATGCTGCGCGGGAAGGCGTTGAGCATGCAGCCGAGATTGTAGCGGGCGAAGAGCGGCTGGGTCTTGCGCGCCGTTGCCACGTCGGTGGTGGCGAGATCCATCGCCATGCCGTGATAGCCGGCGGCGGCGACCATCTCGAAGGATTCCTCGACGCTGCGCTCGCGCCCGTCGGGCCGGCGCAGCTCCATCGCCCACAGGGATTGAAAGACTTCAAGCTTAGGCATGCGCCGGCGGAGTAGACGCCCGTGCCGCCGTGTTCGGCGCGACGATCCACGACATGTCGTCAGGATAGTCTGCCTCGCTGCGGCCGCCGGACAGCGCCTGCAACGCCGCCCACTGGAAGCCGAGATAGGTCATGGTCGGCGGCTCGCGCCCGGTGCGCGCGACGATCTCGCGGTTGAGGTCGGGGAGGGCGTGGAAGGGCACCGCCGGGAAGGTGTGGTGCGCCGTGTGATACTGCATGTTCCAGCCGATCCAGCGGAAGAACGCGCTGGTCCGCGTCGAGCGCGTATTGGTCAGCGTGTCGTCGGCATGGGTGAGGCCGAGATGCTCCATCGTGTTCTGCATCTGATGGACGCATTTGGTCAGCACCAGCGGGGCGAGCCAATAGACGACCGCCGCCCAGGAGCGCAGGGCGAGCGACAGCGCGAGGATGGCGGCGTAGCCGGCGAGATGGAGCCGCGCCTCGCGGATCAGCAGCGGCTTCTCGCTGTCGCGCAGATAGGGCTCGGTGACGATACCGGCGGCGAAGCGCAGGATGCGGCGGATGCGGGTGTACCAATAGGTCGGGCCGAGCATCCACAGGATGTAGGAGGCGAGGGTGAAGCGCGGCCGCGCCAGCTCGCCGTCGCGCGTCCAGTCCTGGGTATAGCGGTGATGGGCGAAATGCTGCAGCTGGTCGAAGTCGCGCGGGTAGAACATGAGGAAGCCGATGGCGCGCCCGAACGCCTCGTTGAGCCAGCGCGTGCGGAACACCGTCGAGTGGCTGAGCTCATGCTGGGCCGCGTAGAGGAAGTTGAGGATGATGCCGTGGAGGATGAAGATCGGCACCGCCCACAGCGTTCCCCAGGCGACATGGAGCGCGACGCCGGTCGCGACGACGGCGCCGAGATGGCTGCCCATGCGGATCGCGCCCTTGGCGTCCGAGCGCTGCGACAGGGCGCGCAGGCGCTTGCCCTCGATCAATCCGCGGCGGCCGACGAATCCTTCCATCCCGATCCACCCTTGCTGCGACACAAAAGCAAATCACGCAGGCCGCCTCGGCGCAAGCGAAACCCCGCACCAGCGCTGCCTCAGGCAAGCGATATGACGTGGGTCGGCGTCTCGCCGGCGGTGAGCTCTGCCCGGCAATGCAGCACCGCGGCGCCGCCGAGGCCGGCGACATGCGGCGAGACGACGAGATTGGGGCAGGTCCATAACGGATCCTCGGGCGGCAGCGGCTCCGGCTCGGTGACGTCGAGCCCGGCGCCGGCGATCTGGCCGCTGCGCAAGGCGGCGCCGAGGGCGACGGCGAGGCGTGCGGCAATCTCGGCGCGCGCCACCGGCGACCACAGGATGAAGCGATGGGCCAGGGCGACTAGGAGGCGGCCGGGCGGTACGCGATCATGTCGATCTCGACGATGCCACCGCGCGCCAGCCCAGTCACCCCGACGGTGGTGCGGGCGGGCAGGCGATCGCTCGGGAAATAGTCGAGATAGAGCCGGTTGAAAGTCGCATAGTCGCGCTCGAACGCGGTGAGGAAGACGCGCACCGAGACGACATGTTGGAGCCCGGCCCCCGCCCCGGCGAGAGCGCGTTTCAGATTGTCGAAGACCTTGTGCGTCTGCGCCTCGATGCCGGGCGGGACGGGACGCGAATCGTCGTCCGGATCGGTCGCCAGCTGGCCGGTGACGAAGAGCCAATCGGCGGCCTCGACGACGTGGCTGTAGGGGCCGACCGGCTTCGGCGCGTTGGCGATCAGGTGAAAGATGGGCGCGGCCATTACGGGCTCCTCTTCTCGGTGTTCGACGGGTCAGTTTCGCCGGTCGGGCGTTCGTGCGCCAGACGGCATCTGCGTGTCGTTGACGAGGACGGCGCCCGTGCCGCGCAGATGACGCGTTCTTGTGCAGATGGCCGCCGAAACGCACAAAAGAGCAGCAACAAGGGATGGAGAATAGAGCGTCGCTGCCTATAGTGACCACTTACGCGAGAGAGTTGGCTGGGGTGGCGCGCTGGCCTTGACGACCGGCGTGCCGCTTGTCAGCCTCGCAGGATCC
>DATAQP010000208.1:0-2107 GCA_036264595.1 Allostellaceae bacterium | reverse complement strand
GGAGCGGATCGCGCGCACCCTCGCCGAGTGCTGGGTGTGGCGGAATGTGTTTGTCGCCGACACCGACGCCGAAGCCGAGCGCGTGGGTGTGCCGGTGTTTCGGGCGATGGTCGAGGCGCGGGCGGCGCTGCGCAACCGCATTTTTCGCGAGACCGGCGCGCGAATCGCGGTGCCGGAGAGCGATCTGCCGTCCGCCCGCGCCACGGTCGAGCACGGCTTCATTCACGGCTCGCCGGCGGGGGTCGCCGAAGCGATGGCGGATATCGACCAGCTCGGCATCGGCGGCGTCATCGCATCCTTCCGCCTCGGACCGATGCCGCACGAAACAGCGGCCAATAGTCTCAGGCTGTTCATGGAGAAGGTCGCACCGGAAGTTCGCCGCAAGCCGGTTGGGCCGACGCGGAATTAACCCGTCAGGATTGGTGGCCTCTCGCTGCTGTCTCCTTCGCCCTGGAGATGCCATGCCCGGGCGCCGAGGAGGCGCGCTTCGAGGATAGCGGCGAGATCCTGGTGCATTTGAAAATACTGAGCGCCGGGCGGCTCGGCAGCCTCCAGAGGCTCGGGCATTCTACCGGCGACGATCATCCGACGACATCGCCGAGCAGTGCCAGCTGAGCACGGTCGACAGCATCGCGGAGGGCCGCAACTGAGCCGCACCCTGCGATGTCCACCTGCAGCATCGGGCCGGTGCCGATGCCGCTGTCGATCAGATGCACCGTGGAGCCGACTGGCGCTCCTTCGAGCGCGGCCCATTCGGCAACATTCATCCCGCGATGGGCCGGCAGCAGACCCATATGCGCGTTGAGGACGCCAGCCGGAAAGCATCGATCAACGACCGGCGCAGCAGCCCGGCGCCGGCATGAATACCGAGGTCGGGGCGGAGGGCTTTGATGAGAGCGACGGCATCGGCGCTGTCGAGCGGGCCGGTTTCGAGAAACGCGATGCGGCGTGATTGGCAATAGGCCAGCACGTCGATCGGCGGCTCGTCCTGCGCCGCTGGTTCCACCGCGCTGTCCTGCAATCAAAAGGTGAGTATTGCCTTTTGACCTTTCCGCCAGAAGCTTGCGCAAAAAATATTTGAAAGACCCGCCTGCCGCTGCGCGGGTAAACCGAGGAGTGACCAAATGGCGCGCAGTCCGCCGCAAATCATCTCTCGTCGTGTGGCGCTCGGAGGCCTCGCCGCCACCGCCGCATATTCCCCCGCCGTTGCCGAAACGACCCAAAGCGGTGCGATGACAGAAAATGGTGTCGGCCCCGTCTTTTCCGCTTCGGGTCCAGACGCCGGGCGCTACGGCGCCGCGGACGGTTATCCGATCGCTGATCCAACGCTCGCGCGGCAACCCGGCGAGCCGCATGAACTGAAATATCGCGTCGGCGCCTACAGCCACTTCGATGAAATCTTTCCGGCGCGGCGGATCGAGCGCGCTGCTGCGCCGTGGCTTTTCAAGCGCTCGCAAGCGGACATCCGCTATTGGTATCGGGGCGGGCGATCATCGGTGGCGGAATATTTATCGCGCAATCCTGTGACCGGACTGCTGATCGCCCAGGACGATCGGATTCTCCTCGAGAACTATCAATACGGACGGACCGATCGTGACCGGTTCCTTTCCCAGTCGATGGCTAAGACGATCACCGCGATATTGATCGGGCTGGCTATCTCGGAGGGCGCAATCAAATCTGTTGACGATACGCCCGAGATCTATGTGCCGGGCTTCAAAGGTACCGAATATGGCAAGACCCCGATCCGCGATCTGCTCCATATGTCCTCGGGCGTCGAGTTTGGAGAAGACAAGGATGGTGGACGCGATCTCGATCGCCTGTGGATCGACATGATGGGTGGATATGGACGTCCCGCAAAAGGAACAATCGGCAGTATCGTGCAATTCAACCGGCGAATCGCGGCGCCGGGGACGCGATTCTACTATGCCAGCATTGAAGCCGATGTTCTTGGCGTTACGCTTCGCTGCGCGGTCGGCAAATCGGCGTCGGACTATCTGCACGAAAAAGTGTGGGAGCCGATCGGCGCGGAAGCCGACGCGACATGGTTGTTGGATGCGGATGGCTACGAGGTGGCGCACGGCTTTTTCAACGCCGTGCTCCGCGACTT
>DATAQP010000178.1:0-4507 GCA_036264595.1 Allostellaceae bacterium | reverse complement strand
CCTCTGCGGCGAGGGCGGTGCGGCGATTGCCGAGGATGAATTCGGCGAGCGGCAGGCGGCGCCTCCCCTTGGTCGAGGCGATCTCGACAGTCGCGTCGAGGGCGAGGAGGCCGGGGACGCCGTCGGCGGCCGGTGAGGCGTTACAGATATTGCCGGCGAGCGTGCCGGCATTCTGGATCTGCTTTCCCCCGATCTCGCGCGCCGCCAAAGTGAGGCAGGCGAACCACGGCGGCAGCTCGGCGGCGATGAGCTCGCTCCAGCGCACTGCGGCACCGATGCGGAGGGCGCGCTCGTCCTCGCTTATGCCGCGCAGCGCGGCGAGAGCGGTGACGTCGAGTATGTCGTCGGAGAGGGGCTTGCCGACGCGGGCGGGGTAGAAATCGGTGCCGCCGGCGAGGATGGTCAGGGGCCGCGTGGCGAGCGCCGCGACGGCTTCCTCGATCTCGGTCGGGCGTAGATAGAGGCCCATCCCTGCTCCCGCACCCCTCGGCGCAGATTGTTCGTATACGAACTAATCTAACACGAAACGAGACCCGGTCAAGCTACTCCGCTTCACTCTACTCCGCGGCTTCCTCCTGACGGCGGCCGAGCTGGCGCAGGCAGCGATCGATCCATTGCCCAGTCAGCTTCTCCTGCACGCCGTTCTGCGTCAGCCGGCCGCGCAGATTGGCGAAATCGACCTGGTCGAGTCCCTGATCCTGGTTGAAGCAGGAGAACACCACCGTCTCGGCGCCGGTCGCCGGATCCTTGTGGAGCTGCAGGCACTGCGCGCAGATCTCCTTCATCATGCATTGCATCGGCGAATTGATCGAGGCGATAGCGCGGTGGCCTCGCTTGAGATAGGGCGCGAGGATGCCGTGACGGGCGCGCTGCACCGCCGCCATCATACCGTCGGAGCCGATGGCGACGATGCGATCGATCTCGCGCAGCTGGATCTCGCGCTCGCCGAGCTTGCCCGCGCCATAGGCCTCAATGGCTGCGACGATGTTGCCGACAAAGCGCTTATCCTGGGCGCGGCCGGGGGTGAAGCCGGGCGCCTCGTCGCAGCACCAGACCACCTCGTCGGCCGCTTTCTCGATGTCGGCGACCTTGTAGCGGTCCTGCACCTTCTTGTAGCCGGCGAAGTACAGCACCCGCGAGCCATGCGCGCGAAAGGCCTGGCCGATCGAGAACAGCACGGCGTTGCCGAGCCCGCCGCCGATCAGCAGCACGGTCTCGCCGCTTGGCGTCTCGGTCGGGGTACCGGTCGGCCCCATCAGGATGACGGGCTCGCCGGGCCGCAGCAGCGCGCAGAGATCGGAGGAGCCGCCCATCTCGAGCACGATGGTCGAGAGCAGCCCCTGCTCCTTGTCGACCCAGGCGCCGGTGAGGGCGAGGCCTTCCATCGCCAAGGTCGTATCGCCCAGTTTCCCGTCGGGTGCACGCGTCGCGAGGGTCTCGTAATTCTGCAGCCGGTAGAACTGGCCGGGCTGGAAGGCGCGTGCCGCCATCGGCGCGCGCACCACCACCTCGACGATTGTCGGCGTTAGGCGGATGACCTCGCGGACGACGGCGCGCAGCTCGTCGTTGAGTCCAGTCATCAATGCTGCCGGCGTCGGCTCCGATGCGGCGCGCCTTGCGAGGATGCGGCTGACCACGGGATAGCCGAGCTTGGCGCTGCCCATCGCCTTGACGACGTTGCCGGCGAAGGACGGGTGGAGATCGCCGAAGAAGCTCATGGCGCGCCCGTCGGGGCGGATGTTCATCAGCACGCGCACGTCATTCGGCTTGGCGACGCGCTCGGGATGGACGGGGTTGCCCTCCTCGTCGACCGCCTGGAAATGCTTGCCGCCGAGGATGACGTTGTCCGGGTCCTCGCGGCCGAGCACAGTGTTGGGCTGCGTCCCGGCAGCAACGAGGATGGTGCGCGCCGGCAGAGTCACGATATCCGACGCCTCGCCGGCCACGTGATGCGTAAGGCGCAGCGCCTTGGCGGCGCCGTAGGCATCGATCTCGACCTCCTCCGGTGTCAGACTCTCGGCGAAGCGGATACCCTCCTGCAGCGCCAGCGCCACCTCCTCGTGGTTGAGCGTGTAGCTCGGCGCGTCGATCAGCCGCCGGCGATAGGCGATGGTGACGCCGCCCCAAGAATTGACGAGGTCGACGATGCGTGGCGCGCGGCCTTCGCGCGCGGCGGCGGCGCGCTCGTCGCGGATTGCTTCGGCATGGGTGATGAACTCGTCGCCGATCTCGGTCTCGGCCGGGCTCCAGCCGGCGCGCACGGCGGCGACGCCGCGCTCGGCGACCAGTGTCTCGTAGCGAGAAAGGAACTTCTCGACCTGGACCGGGTAATAGGCGAGCGATTCGGTGGCAGTGTCGATCGCCGTCAACCCGCCGCCGATGACGACGACCGGCAGGCGGACCTGGAGATTGGCGATGCTGTCGGTCTTGGCCGCGCCGGTGAGCTGCAGCGCCATCAGGAAGTCCGAGGCTTGGCGGATGCCGGGCGCGAGACCGTTCTTCATCGCGATGACGGTCGGCTTGCCGGCGCCGGCGCAGAGCGCGATGTGGTCGAAGCCGAGGGCGAAGGCGCTGTCGACGGTCATCGTGCCGCCGAAGCGCACGCCGCCGAACATGGTGAACTGGCGTCGCCGCTCGAGGATGAGGCGGATCAGCTTGAGGAAGTTCTTGTTCCAGCGCACCGTGATGCCGTATTCGGCGACACCGCCGAACCCAGCCATGACGCGGTCGTCGAGCGATTCGTAAAGCTGTCCGACGTCGCGGATGGGCTGGAAGTTGCGCCTGACGCCAAGCGGCGAGATGCCCGAGATCTCCTCGGGCAGCGGCTCGATCTTCAGCCCGTCGATGGCGACGACGGCATGGCCGTCATTCATCAGATGATGCGCCAGGGTGAAGCCGGCCGGGCCGAGCCCGACGACGAGGACCTTGTAGCCGCTCTCCGGACGGGGCAGCGGCCGGCGCAGATCGAGCGGGTTCCAGCGCGTCAGCAGCGAATAGATCTCGAAGCCCCAGGGCAGCTCGAGCACGTCCTTGAGGGTGCGCGTCTCGGCCTGCGGGATATCGACCGGCTCCTGCTTCTGGTAGATGCACGATTTCATGCAGTCGTTGCAGATGCGATGGCCGGTCGCCGCCGCCATCGGATTGTCGATGGCGATGATGGCGAGGGCGCCGACGGTGTTGCCCTGCGCCTTCACCAGATTCATCTCGGAGATCTTCTCCTCGAGCGGGCAGCCTGCGAGGGTGACGCCGAAGGCGCTCTTCTGGAAGGCGCCAGTCTTCTTGTCCTTGAGACCCTTCGAGCAGGAATCCTTACCCTGGTTGTGGCACCAGATGCAGTAATTCGCCTGATCGAGCGCGCCGTTGAGATCAGTGCCCGGATCGGTCAGGGCGAAGCCCTCGCGGTGGCGCCACTGATCGCGCGGCAGGCCCAGCATCGTGACCCCATCGACGGTCTCGCTCTCGACCGGGACGAGGTGCTCCATGACGAGACGATGCGGCACCTTGAAGAGCACGCCGCGGCGATGCTTCGCGCGCCCTTCCGGCGACAGCGTCGCCCAGGCGGCATAGCGCGCGGCGAGGTCGAGCGAGTCCTTGTGCGAAGCCTCATCGTCGAGCCAGCGCGCGACATGCGTGGCGAAGGAGAGCTCGCTCAGCGCCCCGCCGAATTTGGCTTCGAGCTCGGCGCCGAGCGCTTCGCCGTCGAGTGTGCCCGCCTGCTCCGGCGTCACGCCCTTGACGGCGCGGCGCTGCACGAAGAGGCGCTTCACCGTGTAGAGCGGCGCGAGCTCATGATGGCGCGCCTGCAACGCGGCGATCTCGGGCGCGATGGCGAAGACCTCGCCGATGAAATCCTCGAGATGCGGCGCCAGCGCGATGATGAGCTCGGATTCCGCTTTGGCCTCGAGCGCGCCGGGATCGCGCCG
Organism: Allostellaceae bacterium; assembly: GCA_036264595.1. GTDB lineage: Bacteria > Pseudomonadota > Alphaproteobacteria > ATCC43930 > CGMCC-115725 > URHD0088. Next base: position 584 of record DATAQP010000178.1, on the reverse strand, counting down.
CCCGGTCATGAGACGATTGTGCAGATCGACATCGCCCGCGCGCAGATGCTCGACGAAGAGCGCGTCGATCCGGGCCAGCCCGTCGCGGCGGTAGAGATCGTCGAATTGCAGACCGTGCTTGAGGGCGAGAGGCATCGCTGTCGACTCAGAATTGTGCAGTGCGTCGGGGGCCGCGTCTTATCGGCGAAGCGGCGCTGTTTGACAATATATAGGAACGTTCGTGTACGTACAAACCGAAGTGGCGCTGAGAGGCCGCCGACCCGGAGAGATAAGGAGCGGGCCTGTTAAATACAGCAAAAAAAACAGGCGCTCGGTGGTGTGGTGGCGGGCTCTAAATCCTTATTGATAGAATCGCGGCATCGGCCCCGTCCAGCCATCAGACCCTCTGTCCTCGTGCGCCAATCAATCCCTATTGGTCAATATATGTCCGAAAAGATCAAATTCAAGTGCCGTTATGGTCCTCCGCGCGACCCTCGAACCGATGCCGCAACGCGCATCTCAGCCACACCGATCATGCGCCGATATTTCCTCCTCGGGACGGCGCCAGTCGGGTAGCATCCTGGGCAACCGCGGTGCCGAGGGGG
>DATAQP010000162.1:0-9727 GCA_036264595.1 Allostellaceae bacterium | reverse complement strand
ATAGTCGGTCGCGCGGACGCTCGCCATCCGCCGCATTGGCGCCGGCCAGGGCGGCGGCATCGATGCGGCGATGGAAGGCGTCGAGGATCGCCGCCTTGGAGCGATAGACGGCATAAAGCTGCAAGACCGTGATGCCCGCCTCGGCGGCGATGGCGGCGAGGCTGACCGAGCGCCAGCCCTCGCGGGCGGCAAGCGTCAAGGCAGCATCGACGATGCGCGCGGCAGGATCAGATTTCTTTGCCATGAAATCAATATGGGGACGCGAGAGCCTGCCGGCAAACATCCGGCGCGTCAGACAGGCTCCGCGGCGACGGCGATGATCGTCCCCTTGGTCAGCCGCACCAGTTCGGCCGGGGTCAACCGGAAGACGGCGTGCGGATGACCGGCCGCCGCCCAGATCGAATCGTAATTCGCCAAATCGGCGTCGATGAAGATGCGAACGCCTGGCGGGTGGCCGATCGGGGCGACGCCGCCGATCGCGTAGCCGGTGTGGTCGCGCACGAAATCGGCATCGGCCTTGCCGATATTCTCGCCAAGTGCGGCGGCGATCTTCCGCTCGTCGACGCGATTTGTGCCACTGGCGATGACCAGCACGGCTCGCCCGCCGGCGCTGCGAAAGACCAGCGACTTGGCGATCTGGGCGACGGTGCAGCCGATCGAAGCAGCGGCTTCGGCAGCGCTGCGCGCGGTCGCCGCCAGCATCGTCACCATGCACTCCGAGACGGCTTCGCGCAGCAGCGCCTGAACGCGCTGCGCCGCCGGCGGCAGCGCCGCCTCGCTCATCCCTTATCCCTTATTCCGCGAGCGCCCGCGAGCGCGCGGCGGCGGCGGCGACCGCCTTCGTCATCAGCGCCTCGAGCCCGTCCGGCGCCATCAGCACGTCGAGCGCCGCGCGGGTCGTGCCGCCCGGGCTGGTCACGTTCTGCCGCAACACCTCGGCCGGCTCGCTCGACAGCCGGGCTAGCTCGCCGGCGCCACTGACGGTGGCGCGGGCCAGCCGCATGGCGAGCTCGACCGGCAGCCCGGCGGTGATGCCGGCCTTGGCGAGGCATTCGATCAACAGGAAGACATAGGCCGGGCCGCTGCCCGAGACCGCGGTCACCGCATCGATCAGCGCCTCGTCATCAACCCAGGCGACCTCGCCGGCGGCGGCGAGCAGGCGGTCGCACAGGGCGATCTGTGCCGCGCTGGCATGCGGATTGGGACAGCCGACGGTAATGCCGCGGCCGATCGCCGCCGGCGTGTTGGGCATGGCGCGGATGATCGCCGCCTCGGCACCGAGCTGCCGGCTGAAATAGGCCAGCGTCTTACCCGCGGCGATCGACAGGAAAACGGTCTCGGGCGTGGCGAAGCGGCGATAGTGATGCACGACGTCGCTCATCGCCTGCGGCTTGACGGCGAAGACCACGACCGCGGGCCTGAGATCGAGGTCGAGCGTCACCGCGTTCTGGTAGAGCCGGACCTCGCGGCGCTGGGCGAAGGCGGCGGCGCCGGTACCGGGCTCGACGACGGCGAAGCTCGGCGCGACGCCGCGCTCGAGCCAGCCCTCGAGCAGGGCACCGCCCATCTTGCCGCAGCCGACCAGCAACACCCCGCCCGCCGTGCCGGCGGCGGAACCTCCGCGCGCGGCGCTCACGCCTCGCCGACAGGATCGATCATCGCCGCGGTGATCGCGTCCTCCGCCGTCTTGCCGCCCCAAAGGACGAGCTGGAAGGCGGGGTAGAAGCGCTCGCATTCGCTGAGCGCGATATCGACGAGATCCTCGATTTGCTCGACGCTGGCGCCGAGCGCGCCGCGCAGCAGGATGGCGTGGCGGAAGGCCGGCGCGTTGTCGTCCGAGGCGACGTCGAAATGACCGAGCCAGAGCTTCTCGTTGACCAGCGCCAGCAATTCGTAGACCGCGGCCTTGCGGCCTTTCGGCACCTTCATGTCGAAGCCGCACGAGAAATGCATCGCGCTGATCTCGTCCTGCCAGACGAAATAGAGGCGGTAGTCGCACCAGCGTCCGGTGACCTCGACGACCATCTCCTCGTCGCTCGCGCGATCATGCGCCCATTCGTTGGCGAGAACGATCTCTTCCACCAGGTCGATTGGATTAGTTGCGGGCGAAGTCGTCTCGGTGTGGACCGACGTCATACCACCCTCCTTTCGCACGCAGGCAGGGCCGGGCTCACAAGAACGCCACAGCTAGTATCAAGCACCGCGGCAGCACACAAGTTGTAGACTGCCAAAGACGCACCCCGGCCGCAAGCCAAGAATTCTCCCGGCTGTGGCGCGGACGCCATGGAAGCCACGCGCCTCACTCCGCCTCGGCGGAGGGCTCGCGGCGGGCCGCTCGCGCCGGCTTGGCAGCGGCGAGGTTGTCGACCCGCGCCTCAAGGGCGGCGATACGCTCGAGCAGCCTGTCCTGCTCGGCGCGCGCCTTGACCGCCATCGCCCGCACCGCGTCGTATTCCTCGCGCGTCACCATGTCCATACGCACGAGCACGCGCTCGAGCTGATCGCGCATCCGCGCCTCGATCTCGCCGCGCATGCCGGTGAGCGCGCCGAGCGCGCCGCTGGCGACGCGTGCCAGATCGTCGAGTAGAGGGTTGTCGGTCTGCATGGGCTGCGTTCCTTTCGATGAAACAACGCCTGAAAGTGCCGCTCCTGTCCCGGCTAGCACATGCCGCAATGCAGCGAAACCGGAATCTTGCCGCGGCCGATCCTGCGTTGCGCTCATCTCACCGTCCGCCGAGGAGGTGCTCGGCGATCTGGACGGCGTTGAGCGCGGCCCCTTTGAGCAGCTGATCGCCAGCGATGAAGAGCGCGATCGAGCGGCCGCTCGGATCGCTGATGTCCTGGCGAATCCGGCCGACCAGCACCTCGCCCTGACCGGACGCCTCGTTCGGCATAGGGAAATGATTGCGCGCCGCATCGTCGACGATCCGCAGGCCCGGCGCGGCGGCAAGAATCTCGCGCACCGACGCTGCGGCGATTCGCCGCTCGCATTCGACGTCGAGCGCGATGCAATGGGCGCGCAGCACCGGCACGCGGATGCAGGTCGCGGTGACGCGGATCGCGTCGTCGGCGAAGATCTTCCGCGTCTCCCTGATGACCTTGGTCTCCTCGTCGTTGTAGCCGGTCGCGGGATCGACCGGCGTGTTGTGGCTGAAGACGTTGAAGGCGTAGGGGTGAGGAAAGGCGCGGTTGGCAAAATCGCGCTCCGCAAGATAGGCCTCGGTCGATGCGCGCAGTTCCTCCATCGCCGCCGCGCCGGCGCCCGACGCCGCCTGGTAGGTCGCCATGCTGACGCGGCGGATGGGGTTGACGCGGTGCAGCGGCCAGAGAGCGGTGGCGCCGATGATGGCGACGCAATTGGGGTTGGCGATGATGCCCTGGTGCCCGCTTATGGCACTGGCATTTATTTCGGGGACGACCAGCGGCACGTCCGCGTCCATGCGAAAGGCCGATGAGTTGTCGATGACGATCGCGCCACGCCGCACGGCGAGCGGCGCGAAGTCGCGGGAGATCGCGCCGCCGGCGGAAAACAAGGCGATGTCGACGCCGTCGAAGCTGCGCTCGTCGAGCGCCGCGACGGGAAGAGCGGCGCCCTTGAACGCCATCGTCCGCCCGGCCGAGCGCGGCGAGGCGTAGAGGCGCAGCGCGGCGAGCGGGAAGTCCCGCTCCTCCAGGCACTGCGCCATGACGATGCCGACGGCGCCGGTGGCGCCTATGACGGCAATGATGGGGTTGCGAAGCGGCTTCCGTTCGACTGGATTCATCGTCTTCTCCATCGCTAGAGCCGGAGAGACGTGCCGGAAATGAGAAGGCCCCGTCCGGTTCCGGCGGGGCCTTGAAAGTTGCTGCTCGCTTAAGTTTAGCGCGCGAACGCCTCCAACGGCCCGCCTGGGGTCGTTTTCAGGGTCTTGCGCTTTTCGCTCGAGCGATACATCGCCCTTCCATAACCTGGGCGGCAACGTCTGTAAAGCCGCCCGTAACAATGTGGGGCGCAACCGCGGATTGTTTGCGCGCGCAAGGGATTGGGCTACAAGACAGCGATGATCATCGTCACCGGCGGCGCCGGTTTCATCGGCTCCAACCTGGTCGCCGCGCTCGAGGAGCGCGGTCGCTATGACGTCGTCGTCTGCGACCGTCTCGGCCATGGCGAGAAATGGCGTAATCTCGCCAAGCGCGAGCTCGCCGCTATGGTCGCGCCGGAGCAGCTCATGGGATTTCTCGGCGACCTGCGCTGGCGTGGCGCCATCGAGGCGATCTTCCATCTCGGCGCGATCTCCTCGACCACCGAGCCCGATGCCGATCTCGTCGTGCGCTCGAACTTCACCCTGACGATGCAGCTCTGGGAATGGTGCACCGAGCAGAGCGTGCCGTTGATCTATGCCTCCTCGGCGGCGACCTATGGCAACGGCGCCGCCGGTTTCGACGATGACTTCTCGGTCGCCGGCCTCGCGCGGCTGCAGCCGCTCAACGCCTATGGCTGGTCGAAGCATCTCACCGACCGCCGCATCGCCCGCCTGGTCGACAGCAATGCGCCGCGCCCGTCGCGCTGGGCCGGCGTCAAGTTCTTCAACGTCTACGGCCCGAACGAGGGGCATAAGGGCGACATGATGAGCCTCGTCGCCAAGCTCTACCCTCGCGCCCGCGCCGGCGAGGCGGCGCGGCTCTTCCGCTCGCACAATCCGGCCTATCCCGATGGCGGCCAGCTGCGCGACTTCATCTATGTGCGCGACTGCGTCGACATGCTGCTCTGGCTCTACGACCATCCTTCGGTCAACGGGCTGTTCAATATCGGCACCGGCAAGGCGCGCAGCTTCGCAGACCTTGCCGCCGCGACCTTCCGCGCGGTCGGCCGCGAGCCGGTCTTGGAGTTCGTCGACACGCCGGTCGAGATCCGCGACAAGTACCAGTACTTCACCGAGGCCCGGATGGAGCGCCTGCGCGCCGCCGGCTATGACCGACCCTTCACCACGCTCGAGGACGGCGTCGCCGACTACGTGACGAACTTCCTCGCACGTCCCGATCCCTATCGCTGAGGTCGCCGCCGCCGATGCCGTTCCTCACCATTCCCTACCCCGCCATCGATCCCGTGCTCATCGAGCTCGGCCCCTTCGTCATCCGCTGGTATGCCCTCGCCTATATTGTCGGGCTGGTCATCGGCTGGCGCTGGTGCCTGATGCTGGCGAAGCGGCCGCCGCTGGTCGTCAGCACCGAGGCGGTCGACGATTTCCTCGTCTGGGCGACGCTCGGCGTCGTCTTCGGCGGCCGGCTCGGCTATGTTCTCTTCTATAAGCCAAGCGAGTATCTCGCCCATCCGCTCGAGGCGCTGCAGGTCTGGCACGGTGGCATGTCGTTCCATGGCGGCGCTCTCGGCGTCGTCGTCGCCATCGTGCTGTTCTGCCGCCAGCGCAAGATCCCGATCCTGTCCTTCGGCGACATCATCGTCTGCGCCGTGCCGATCGGCCTGTTCTTCGGCCGCATCGCCAATTTCATCAATTCCGAGCTGTGGGGCCGCCCCACCGACGTGCCGTGGGCAATGGTCTTCCCCAATGGCGGTCCCGAGCCACGCCATCCGAGCCAGCTCTACGAGGCGGGGCTAGAAGGCATCGCCCTCTTCCTCATCCTCAACGGCCTCGAGCGCTTCACCCATATCCGCAACCGCCCCGGCGCGCTGAGCGGCGTCTTCCTGATCGGCTACGGCGTCGCGCGCAGCATTGCCGAGCTCTACCGCGAGCCCGACGCCTTCCTCGGCTTCCTCACCTTCGGCCTCACCATGGGCCAGTGGCTGTCGCTGCCGCTCGTCATCGCCGGCCTCATCCTGGTGCTGCGGCCGCAACGCCGCATCGCAGGATAAGGCCGGGCCGTCCCGCGGCTATTTCTGCGGATTTGCCGCCGGCACCTCGCTGAGCTCGATCCCGAGCGCGTCGGCGACGCCCTTGCCGTAGGCGGGATCGGCCGCCCGGCAATTGGCGATGTGGCGCATCTGGACCTCACGCGGCGCTCCGCCGATAGACGCCGCCGTATTGGCGAACAGCATTTTCTGCTGTGCCGGTGTCATCAGCCGGAAGAGCGCCCGGGGCTGCGAGTAGTAATCGTCATCCTCGCGGTGGTTCCAATGGTCGGCCGCGCCTTCCAGGCTGAGCGGTGGCTCGGCGAAATCCGGCTGCTGCCGCCACTGCCCATAGCTGTTCGGCTCGTAGCCCAGCGTGCCGCCGTAATTGCCGTCGACCCGCATGGCGCCATCGCGATGATAGCTGTGGACGGGGCAGCGCGGCGCGTTGACCGGGATCTGGTGATGATTGACGCCGAGCCGGTAGCGCTGTGTGTCGCCATAGACGAACAGGCGTCCCTGCAGCATCTTGTCCGGCGAGAAGCCGATGCCGGGCACGACATTGGCGGGGTTGAAGGCGGCTTGCTCGACCTCGGCGTGATAGTTCTGGGGGTTGCGGTTGAGCTCCAGCACGCCGACCTCGATCAGCGGATAGTCGCCATGCGGCCACACCTTGGTGAGGTCGAACGGATTGTACTTGCAACGCGCCGCCTCCTTCTCCGGCATTATCTGGACGAACATCGTCCAGCGCGGGAAGTCGCCGCGCTCGATGCTTTCGAAGAGGTCGCGCTGGTGGCTCTCGCGATCCTTGCCGATGAGCGCCTCGGCCTCGGCGTCGGTCAGATTCTTGATTCCCTGCTGGGTGCGGAGATGAAACTTCACCCAGAAGCGCTGGTTGGCGGCATTGAGGAAGCTGAACGCGTGGCTGCCAAAACCGTGCATGTGACGATAGGAGGCGGAGATGCCGCGGTCGCTCATGACGATGGTGACCTGATGCAGTGCCTCGGGCAGCAAGGTCCAGAAATCCCAGTTGTTGCGGGCGCTGCGCAGATTGGTGCGCCGATCGCGCTTCACCGCGTGGTTGAGATCGGGGAATTTCAGCGGATCGCGCAGGAAGAAGACCGGCGTGTTGTTGCCGACGAGATCCCAGTTGCCTTCCTCGGTGTAGAACTTTATCGCGAAGCCGCGAATGTCGCGCTCGGCATCAGCCGCGCCGCGCTCGCCGGCGACGGTCGAGAAGCGGACGAAGAGTTCGGTCTTCTTGCCGATGGCGGCGAAGATCTTGGCCTTGGTGTAGCGCGTGATGTCATGGGTAACCGTGAAGCTGCCGAAGGCGCCGGAACCCTTGGCATGCATGCGGCGCTCGGGGATCACCTCGCGGTCGAAATGCGCCAGCTTCTCGAGGAACCAGATATCCTGCAGCAGCATTGGGCCGCGCGGCCCCGCCGTCAGAACGTTCTGGTTGTCGACCACCGGCACTCCAGCGGCAGTTGTGAGCTTCTTGTCATCGGTCATGGCGCTGTCCTTCTGCAATCGGTGGCGGGATCCGGTGGCGGCAGGTTCATAAATTGGAATGATTCTGATTTATGCCGAGGTCGCGATCCTATCAAGCGGCAACTTCGCCCTCCTCGCGTTTTTCGTGAAGCGAGGCGACGGGAGCGACGCTGCGCCGAGACCGCAATTGCCTCGCTGCGGCAAACCCGCCATCTTCGACCGCAGGACGCGCTCATCAGGAGACGAATGACCCCGCTCGAGGAGCTGCTGGCGCGGCGCATCCGCACGCAGGGACCGCTGACCGTCGCCGAATTCATGGCCGAGGCGCTCGGCCATCCGGAATATGGCTATTACGCGACGCGCGATCCGCTCGGACGGCGCGGCGACTTCACCACCGCGCCCGAGATCAGCCAGGTCTTCGGCGAGCTGATGGGCCTATGGTGCGTCGATCTCTGGGACCGCGCCGGGCGGCCCTCCCCGTTCATCCTCGCCGAGCTCGGCCCCGGGCGCGGGACGTTGATGGCCGACGCGCTGCGCGCGGCGCGGATCGTGCCTGATTTCCTCACCGCCTTGCGCCTCCATCTCGTCGAGACCAGTCCGGTTCTGCGCCAGGCGCAGCATCGCGCCCTCAAATCCTTCGCGCCGGTCTGGCACGATTCGATCGCCAGCCTGCCGTCCGGCCCCTGCCTGCTCATCGCCAACGAGTTCCTCGACGCGCTTCCCATCCGCCAGCTGGTCAGAACCGAGACGGGGTGGCACGAGAAGCTGATCGGCCTCTCGGCCGAGGCCGATTCCCTCGCCTTCGCGCTGTCGCCGGGTCCGGCCCCGTCCGCCGCTCTGGTCCCCACCGAACTGCAGGCGGCACCGCTTGGCAGCGTCTGCGAGATCAGCCCGGCCTCGCTCGCCGTCGCCGATACGATCGCCCGGCGCGTCGTCGCCGAAGGCGGCGCCGCGCTCATCATCGATTACGGCCACGTCAGACGCGGCTGCGGCGACACGCTGCAGGCGGTGCGCCGCCATCGGCGCCACCACCCGCTCGACAGTCCGGGCGAGGCCGATCTCACCGCGCATGTCGATTTCGCCGCGCTCGCCGAGATCGCTGCCGCCGACGGCGCGACGATCTGGGGACCGGTGACGCAGGGCGCTTTCCTGCAGAGCCTCGGCATCGCCGCGCGCGCGGAGCGCCTGCTCGCCGGCGCGACACCGGCCCAGGCCGCCGATATCGGCAGCGCATGCCGGCGCTTGATCGATCCCGCCGAAATGGGCACGCTGTTCAAGGTCCTCTGCATCGCCGGCCCGACCATGCCGGTGCCGGCCGGCTTTGCGCCGGATAGGACGGAGAGCCGCGTGGCGCAAGGCAGGCGAAAATGATGGCATGGCGATGATCAGCCTCGGTACGCTCAACGACGCTTCCGGCGTGCGGCACGCCTTCTTCACCCGCGAGGGCGGCGTCAGCGACGGTCTGTTCGGCTCGCTGAATTGCGGCTTCGGCTCCGGCGACAGGCACGAGCATGTCGCCGAGAATCGCGCTCGCGCGATGGCGGCGCTCGACCTCGCGGCCGACCGGCTCGTCACCTGCTACCAGATCCACAGCCCCGCTGTCCTCGTCGTCGAGGAGCCGTGGCGCCGCGAGGACAATCCGCGCGCCGACGCGCTGGTCACCAAGCGACGCGGCGTCGCCCTCGGGATCCTCACCGCCGATTGCGTGCCGGTGCTCCTCGCCGATCCGGCGGCCGCAATCATCGGCGCCGCCCATGCCGGGTGGAAGGGCGCGCTCGGCGGCGTCGTCGCGGCGACGGTGGCGGCGATGGTCGAGCTCGGCGCCGAGCCCGGCCGCATGCGCGCCGCGATCGGCCCCTGCATCGCGCAGCGCTCCTACGAGGTCGGGCCGGAATTCCCCGCCCCCTTCCTCGCCAGCGACGCTGCCAATGCCGATTTCTTCGTCCCGGCGCGGCGCTCGGGCCATTTCATGTTCGACATCGGCGGCTGTGTCGAGCGGCGCCTGATCGAAGCCGGCATCGGCGCGATCCAGCGCGCGCCCTGCGACACCGTCGCCGAGGAGACGCGCTTCTTCAGCTATCGCCGCGCCTGCCTCAAGGGCGAGACCGATTACGGCCGCGGCCTCTCCGCCATCGTGCTGGAGTCGTGATCGGGACCGGCCTCGCATGATCCAGGCGTCCTGCCATTGCGGCGCGATTGAGCTCGAGATCGACCTCGCCCCCGAGGAGATCACCAACTGCAATTGCTCGATTTGCCGACGCTACGGCGTGTTGTGGGCCTATTATTCACCGGCTCAGGTACATATCGTGCAACCGGCCTCAACCGACATCTATATGTGGGATGATAAATCCATCCAGTTCCACCGCTGTCGCAACTGCGGTTGCGTCACACATTGGTCGGCGGTCG
>DATAQP010000147.1:0-8501 GCA_036264595.1 Allostellaceae bacterium | reverse complement strand
CGGCGCCTGATCGAAGCCGGCATCGGCGCGATCCAGCGCGCTCCCTGCGACACCGTCGCCGAGGAAACGCGCTTCTTCAGCTATCGCCGCGCCTGCCTCAAGGGCGAGACGGGTTACGGCCGCGGCCTCTCCGCCATCGTGCTGGAGGCGTGATCAGGACCGGCCACGCATGATCCAGGCGTCCTGCCATTGCGGCGCGATTGAACTCGAGATCGACCTCGCCCCCGAGGAGATCACCGACTGCAACTGCTCGATTTGCCGACGCTACGGTGCGCTGTGGGCCTATTATTCACCGGCTCAGGTACATATCGTGCAACCGGCCTCAACCGACATCTATACGTGGGATGATAAATCCATCCAGTTCCACCGCTGTCGCAACTGCGGTTGCGTCACACATTGGTCGGCGGTCGCCGCATCGACTGATCGGATGGGCGTCAATGCGCGGCTGATGGCTCCTGACGTGGTGAAGCGGGCAAGACTGCGCTTTCTCGACGGCGCGGTAACCGAGAGATATCTCGACGAATAGCCTGAGCCCGCGAGGCCCTGCCGTCACGCGGCAAGGGCGCGGTGGAGGACGCCGCCGAGGCGGCGGATGCCATCGGTCGCGACCTCCTCGGAATTGAGCGAGAAATTGAGGCGCAGCGTGTTCTGGCCGGTGCCGTCGGGATGGAAGCTGGCGCCCGGCACGAAGGCGATCTTCGCCTCGGCGAGGGAACGGCGCAGCAGCGCTTCGGCATCGAGGCCTTCGGGCAGCGTCACCCAGATGAACATGCCGCCCTCCGGCCGCGTCCAGCGGCAGGCGGCGGGAAAGAATTCCGCGAGGGCGCCGAGCATGGCGTCGCGGCGCGCCCGGTAGGTCCGCCTTATCGCCGCCAGGTGCTCGGGACCGATGGTCGAGGCCACCTCGTGCAGCACCATCTGGTCGAGCGTGCTGCTGTGGAGGTCGCTCGCCTGCTTGATGATGACGAGCTTGTCGATGACAGGACGCGGCGCCGCGATCCAGCCGATGCGCAGCCCCGGCGCGACCGTCTTCGAGAAGGTACCGCAATAGAGCACCGCGCCGGCATCGATGCCGCCGGCGCGCGCGGCATCGAGCGCCAGCAGCGAGGGCAGCGCGGCACCGTCGTAGCGCAGCTGGTCGTAGGCCGCATCCTCGACGAGGGGCAGGCCGATCGCTGCGGCGCTGGCAACGAGATCGCGCCGCTCGGCGAGGGTCAGGCTCTCGCCCGTCGGGTTCTGGAAATCGGCGATCGCATAGGCGAATTTCGCCCGCGCCATATCGGCGCCGCCGGTCTCGCCGTAAGGTTTCGGCGTGCGGTTGTCGCCGCTTGCCGGGAGCTTGCCGTAGACCGGCTCATGCGCGCTAAAGGCCTGCAGTGCGCCGAGATAGGTCGGCCGCGCCACCAGCACCGTGTCGCCGGGCGTCAGGAACAGGCGGCCGATGAAGTCGAGCGCCTGCTGCGAGCCGGCGGTGATGAGGACATTGTCGATCGTGCAGGCGACGCCGCGCTCCGCCATCGTCTCGGCGATGAAGCGGCGCAGCGGGGCATAGCCCTCGCTTGGGGCGTATTGCAGCGCAATCGCCGCGCGTTGCGGATCGCCCAGGATGCGCTGGGCGGCGGCGGCGATCTCCGTGCGGGGAAACAGGGCGGGGTCGGGAATGCCGCCGGCGAAGGAGACGATGGTGGGATCGTCGAGCAGCTTGAGCAGCTCGCGGATCGCCGAGCCCTTCGCCACCCGCAGACGCGGCGCGAATTGCGAAGTCCAGTCGAGCGGCATAGGCGGTCCTCCCGGTCTCGTCTTTTAGTCAGTATTACTGACCTATATGACGAAAGCAAGCCGCGCACTCATGTCTTCAATCCCAAGGCCGACCGGTGGCGTTACATTGGCGTGCGGGATCAATCAAGTTTGCATCATTGCCGTTTGAGCGCAGCGGGTCGCCGAAAGGTTCCCATCCATGGAGTGCCGTCAGGCTTCGGCGTGCTCGAAACCGCGCAGGAAACTCCTGAGGCAGGTACCGAGCTCAGCGCTCAGATAGCCGCCCTCCTGCACAAGCACCGTCGGCAGCTTCAGCGCGGCGAGCTTCCGCCCCGCCGCGGCGAACCCGTCATGGCTGATCTTGAAGGTGGCGACGGGGTCGTGCTCCGACCCATCGAAGCCAAGCGGCACCACCAGCGCGCCGGGTGCGAACTCGGTCACCCGGGCGAGGGCGCGGTCGAGCGCCTCAAGCCAGACCGCGTCCCGCGTCGCCCAGGGCAGCGGCTGGTTGAAGTTGAGCCCTTTGCCCGGCCCCTCCCCGACCTCCTCGCTGTAGCCAGCATAGAACGGCGCGCTGAGACGCGGGTCGACATGGATCGAACAGGTCAACACGTCCGGCCGCCGCCAGAAGATGAACTGCGTGCCGTTGCCGTGGTGCACGTCGATGTCGACGATCGCGACCTTGCCGTAGCGTCCGGTCAGGCGGTGCGCGGCGATCGAGGCGTTGTTGAGGAAGCAGACGCCGGTCATGAGATCCGGATAAGCGTGATGGCCGGGCGGGCGGCACAGCGCGTAGACAGTGCCGCCCGACGCGGCGAGCCGGTCGGCGGCGTGGACGGCGGCTTGTGCGCTGGCATGGACCGACGGCCAAGTGTCGGCCGTGATCGGGCACGACGTCGAGTTGGAGTACCAGCCGAACTCGCCGAGCAACTCGGTCGGCTTGCGGTGCATGCGGTGCGTCGGATGGACGTTCGGGATCGCCACCGGGCCGAGGCCCGGCGTCGCGGACCACCTCTCGTAGACCGTCCTCAGGAACTCGACATAATCCCGGTCGTGCACCGCGACGATCGGCTCGATGTCGCCGAGCGGAGCCTCGACGATCGCGTGACCATCCGCCGCCGCCGTCGCGAGGAAGATGCGGTAGCGTTCCGCCCGGTCGGGCTGGGCGATGAACTGACCGGTGCGGAAAACCAGCTCCGGATCGTGGAGCGCCTGGTCGGGATGGTGCACGACGAGCATCGATGCCTGTCCTCGATCGAACGGTGTGGAACGTGTCGGCTCAGTCGAGTGAGCGGCCCAGCGTCTCGGGCGTCAGGAAGATATGGGTCGCGAGCGTGACGACGCAGATCGTCATGACGTAGGCGGCGATATAGAGCGCTCCGCCACGCGCGTTGAGCCAGATCGCGACCTGCGGCGCGGTACCGCCGAAGATCGCCGCACACAAGCCGTAAGGAATGCCGATGCCGGAGGTGCGCACCCGCGTCGGGAAGAGCTCGGCAAACACGGTGCCGAGCACGCCGTTGTTGAGCGCGACGAACAGCGCGCCGACGATTGCGACGAAGAGAAAGGTCGCGAAGCTCAGCGTCCCGACCATCAGCGACAGCAGCGGGTAGGTGAAGAAGAGGAAGCAGGCTGCCGAGCCAATCAGAAACGGCTTGCGCCCGATGCGGTCGGAGATCCAGGCGACGCACGGCACCGCCACGCAGTAGGCCGCTGTTGCAATCATGCTCGCGGCAAAACCCGACGCCCGATCGAGCCCACCAACGAGATTGGCGTAGGTCGGCAGGAAGATCAGCCAAAGATAGTACTGCACGCCGCTGATCTGCACGACGAAGACAATGAACGCCTCCTTCGGATGCTTGGCTAACGCGGCGAAGATCGAGCCGATGGCGACCCGCTCCTGGCTGGCGAGCTTCGTGAAGGATGGCGTCTCGTCGAGCCCGCGACGAAGGTAGAGGCCGTAGAGCGAGATCGCCGCGCCGATGAGAAATGGCACCCGCCAGCCCCAAGCGGCGAGCGCGTCCGGCGGGATGAAGCGTGTCGTCAGCGCGGAGACGGCGGTCGCCGCCAGTACTGAGAGTCCGATCGACACGAGTTGCGGCGAGGCGGCGAGCGCGCGGTTGCGGCTCGTCGCATGCTCGTTGAGAAAAGCGATGGCGATCTGGAACTCGCCGCCCGCCGAGAAACCCTGGAGGAGGCGCATTGCTACGATGAGCAGCGGTGCCGCGATCCCGATCTGGGCATAGGTCGGGCAGAGACCGACGATTAGGCTGCCGAAGCCGGTCAGCAGAATGGTCGCGGAAAGCAGCGTCCGCCGTCCGTATTTGTCGGCGAGCGGCGACAGCACCAAGGCGCCGATCGGACGGCCGATGAAGCCGATGGCGAAAGCTGAATAGGCCACGATGAGCGATGCGGTCGCGCTCTCCGCGGGAAACATCTGCCCGGCAAAGATGCCGGCGAGAAAGCCGTAGATCGACCAGTCGTACCACTCGATGAAATGGCCGATCGCACCGCCGGAAATCATCTTCACGCGGCTGACCCGCGCGCCTGCCCGACCGGCAGCCGCGCCATGGACTCCCACCCGTTCGCTCATCGCCTCACCCTTCCCCTCGTTACGCCCCCGTGCGGGGCCGCCTGGACGATCTCTGCTGCGGCATCCCGGCTTCGCACGTCCGGATCAGCCGACGAACGCGGGTTGCGCAAGCCCCTCGAGCCGCTGGCTGACTAGTGCGGCGAGCAGCGCGAGATTGCGCGCGAAATAAGCCTCGTCCTTATCAAGGAAGCGCTCGAGGCTCAGCCCGCGGATCGCGATCAGCATGAACTCGAAGAGCGCAACGATGTCATCCCGTGCGTCGGCACCCGCGATGAGATGCCCGAGCCAGGGATAGAGAACCGTCCGCATGGATTCGAGGCGGTGCGCCACGATCCGGCGGTGCAGTCGCTTGTCGGAGCGGGTGCCGATGATGATCTCCCAGATAGCCCAGTATTCGGGATCGCCGTAGACGCCCCAGAGATGCCGGACGAGGTCCGCCAGATGCGGGCGACCGTCCGCGATCACGTCCGCGTGCTCCTCGAGACGAGCGAGGAGCCGTTCCGACACGTCGTCAAGCACGCCAATCAGCAGCTCGTCCTTGGTCACGAAATGATGATGCAGCGCCCCGGTAGTGACGCCAGCGCGCTTGGCGATAAGCGTCGTCGTCGTGCCGGCCAATCCGACGGTGTGGAGCATCTCGACGGCGGCTCGGATCAGCACCGCGCGGGTCTCGGCGCTGCGATCGACCTGACTGCGTCTCGCATTGCGTATGGCGACCATCGACCGACACTTTCATACATATCAGTCGGTATGTAAATGGAGAGAGTGGCCTTAACGATCATTACGCGCCCATGTGCCACCCTGGCGCAACGCCCCGGCCTCGGCCCATGGTTGCCGCTCCACCGTCCCAGCTCCTATCATCGCGCCGTGGGAACCGACCAACAGACCATCCTGGTGACCGGCGGCAGCGGCCATCTCGGCGGCGTCGTCATGCGCGCGCTCGGCGACAGCGGCGCACGGCCGATCGCCTTCGACCTCAAGCCGCCGCCCGGCGACGCGGAGTACATCGCCGGCAGCGTGCTCTCTCTCGCCGATCTCGAAGGCGCGATGGAAGGCATCGATGCGCTGGTCCATGTTGCCGCCATCCCCAATCCGCGCGACCGGCCGGCCGATGTCGTCTTCGAGACCAATGTGCGCGGCACCTGGAACGCCTTCCAGGCCGCTTCCCGCGCCGGCATCAAGAAGGCGGTGCTCATCTCGTCGGAATGCGCCACTGGCCTCTGCTACCAGAAGGCCGAGTTCCCGCCCGACTACCTGCCGATAGACGAGGCCTATCCACTCCGCCCCGCCGAAGTCTACGGCCTCAGCAAGCAGGCGGCGGAAGCCGTGGCAGCGAGCTTCGCGCGCACCGGCATGGACGTCACCGTACTGCGCCCGCTCTTCATCCTCTTCCCCCATCATTACGGCGAGATCGCCAGCCGGGCCGATCTCTGGAACCGCGATCTCTGGGGCTGGGTCGAGCCCGATGACGTCGCCGCCGCCGTGCGCCTCGCGCTGGCCAAAATCAGCGGCTTCGAGATCTTCTTCATCGGCGCGCCCAACACGCTGGCGCCGGAGCCGACGCTCGATCTGGTGCGTCGCCGCTTCGGCATGGAAGTGGAGATCCGTCGGCCGGCGCTCTACCGCGAGAATCCCAACGCCGCCCTCTTCGACATCGCCAAGGCGCAGCGCCTCCTCGGCTATGCGCCGTCCGGGGACTGGCGCCGCCATCTCGCGGCGGCGGGGTGACGATGAGGGGGACCGCCGATCTCCTGGGCCGGGATGCCATCGCCGCCCTGCAGCGTCCGATCGAGAGCGCCCGAGCGCTGCCGCCCGCCGCCTATACCGACGCCGATTTCTTCGCCCTCGAGCGCAAGCTGGTCTTCCACCGCAACTGGATCGGCGTCGCCTTCGGCCATGACATCCCGGCGCCGGGCGACGCCATGCCGGTCGACGCGGCGGGCGTGCCGCTCATCCTGGCGCGCGACCGCGACGGCGAGATCCGCGCCTTTCACAATGTCTGCCGCCATCGCGGCGCGGCGATCCTCGACGCGCCCGTCACCGGCCAGCCGACCTTGCGCTGCCCCTATCACGGCTGGGCCTATGGACTCGATGGGCGGCTGCGCGCGACACCGCTCTGGGACGGGCAGCGCGTGGCGGCGGAGGGCGCCGTCGACCGTCCCTCGCTCGGCCTCGTGCCGGTGCGTTGCGGGGTCTTCGCCGATGTCGTCTTCGTCGACCTTTCCGGCACGGCGCCGCCGCTTGCCGATTTCGTCCGCCCGCTCGCCGCGCGCTGGGCCCCCTACCGCACAGAGGACACAAGGCTCGCCTATCACGCCGCCGGCGAGATCGCCGCCAATTGGAAGCTCGGCGTCGAAGGCGCGCTGGAGAATTATCACGAGGCCTTCGTCCATCCGAGCCTGCCGGCGCGCATCGACGCCGCCGGAAACAAGACCTTCAGCGATACTGTGGAGGGCGCGCTGTTCGGCTTCTGCTGGGCCGGCGAGACGGCGTTGCGCTCGGAGGCGCCGCTGGTGCCGCTTCGCGACGGCAGCGAGACGGACCGCACCGACTATCTCTCCTTCCTCTTCCCCAATACGCAGCTCAACCTCTATGGCAGCGTCGTCATTGCGGTGATCTGGACGCCTCTCGCCGCCGGTCGCACGGCGCTGCGCTCGTCCTTCTATCTCGTCCCGGAAGCCGCCGAAGGACCACGCTACGCCGAGGCGCGCGCGGCGATGGCCGAGTACTGGCGCAATCTGCGCGAGGAGGACCGGCGGGTCATCGAGGCGATGCAGCGCGGCCGCAACTCGCCCGCCGCCGGCGATTTCCGCCTGTCGCCTTTTTGGGAGCACTCGGTGCACCACTTCCAAAACAAGCTGGTTGCGGCCATGCTCGACGCCGAGACGGCGTGACGACACCGTCACGCCGCTGACATCATAAGATCGGAGACTCGACTCATGGGCCTGCATTTCACCGGGGACGAATTTGCCGCGCGCCGCGCCAAGGCGATCGCCGCGATGACGCAAGCCGGGCTCGACGGACTGCTGATGTTCCGTCAAGAGAGCATGTACTACCTGACCGGCTACGACACGTTCGGCTATGTCTTCTTTCAATGCCTCTATCTCGGCGCCGACGGACGGCTGATGCTGCTGACGCGCGCGCCGGACCGGCTGCAGGCGCAGCACACCTCGCTGATCGAGGACATCCGCATCTGGGTCGACGGGCCGGAGGCCAAGCCGGCCGAGACGCTGCGCGACATCCTTGTGACGCTCGGCTGCCGCGGCAAGACGCTCGGCGTCGAATGGGAAGCCTATGGGCTGACGGCGCGCAACGGGCAGCGGCTGAGTGCCGGTCTCGACGGGGTCTGCACGCTGGCCGACGCCTCCGAGCTCGTCAACCGGCTGCGCGTCGTCAAGAGTCCGGCCGAGCTCGTCTATGTCCGCCGCGCCGCCGAGCTCGCCGACGCCGCGCTCGACGAGGCGAATCGTCTCGCCCGGGCGGGCGCCTTCGAGGGCGACATCCTGGCGGCGATGCATGGCGCCGTCTTCCGCGGCGGCGGCGACGATCCCGCCAACGAGTACATCATCGGCTCCGGCAAGGATGCGCTGCTCTGCCGCTATTTCAGCGGCCGCCGCCATCTCGATCCGGTCGACCAGCTGACGCTCGAATTCGCCGGCGTCTACCGCCACTACCATTCCTGCCTGATGCGCACGATCGGCATCGGCACGGTCGATCCGCGCATGCGCGCCATGCACAAGGCCGCCGTCGAAGCGCTGCACGCCGCCGAGGCGGCGCTGCGTCCGGGACGGCCGATCGGCGAGGTCTTCGACGCCCATGCCGAGGTGCTCGACCGCGCCGGCTATCGCGAATGCCGGATGAACGCCACCGGCTATAGCCTCGGCACCACCTTCGCGCCGAACTGGATGGACTGGCCGATGTTCTATCATGGCAATCCCGTCGAGGCGGCGCCGGGCATGATCTTCTTCATCCACATCATCGTCTTCGACGCCGAGAACGGGGTCGCGATGACGCATGGGCGGACCTCGGAGGTGACCGAGCGGGGCGCCCGGCCGCTGTCGCGCGCCTCGCTCGATCTTGTCGTCAACTAGGCAGAGCCGCCTTGCCCTATCTCATCATCTTCCTGTTCCTCTGCATCATCGGCGCGGTG
>DATAQP010000438.1:0-1852 GCA_036264595.1 Allostellaceae bacterium | reverse complement strand
TCGACGCCGCGCCGCACCGAGACGAGGCGGATGCCTTCCGCCATGTTGGTGTTGACGACGCGGTGGATGCCCTCGGCAGCGGCGACGCGCTCGACGCCGAGCTCGGCCGCCAGCCGGTCGATCGCGTCCTCCGCCGCCCGGCGATCGAGCGTGCTGCGGCCGCCGAGGAAATGCGCGGGATCGAGATAGCCGAGGACGAGATTGGCATCGGTCACCGTCGCCGCCGTGCCGCCGCGCCCGTAGCAGGCTGGGCCCGGCACGGCGCCGGCGCTCTCGGGGCCAACATGCAATATGCCGCCGGCATCGACACGGCCGATCGACCCGCCACCGGCGCCCAAGGTCACGATGTCGAGGCTGTTGAGGGCGACGCGGTGGCTGCCGATCTTGCGGTCGGTGGCGAGCGCCGCCTCGCCGTCGACGATGAGGCAGATATCGGTGCTCGTGCCGCCCATGTCGAAGGGGATGAGATTGCCCTCGCCGATCAGCTTGGCGGCATAGCGGCTGCCGGCGACGCCGCCGGCGGGACCCGACAGCACGCCGCCGGCGGCGAGGCGCGAGGCCTCGGCGATGGGCGCGACGCCGCCATGCGATTGGATTATGAGCACGGGGCCCTTGTAGCCAGCCTCGATCAGGCGCTCGGCGAGGCGGTGGAGATAGCGCGACAGCACCGGCCCGACATAGGCATTGACCACGGTGGTCGAGACGCGCTCGAACTCCTTGATCTGCGGATAGACATCGGCCGAGAGCGAGACATAGGCGCCGGGCATGCGCTTCTGCAGCGCCTCCGCCGTGGCCCGCTCATGCGTCGCGTCGCGATAGGCGTGGAGATAGCAGACGGCCACTGCCTCGACCTTGTCGCGTTTCAACTGCGCGATGGCGCGGTTGAGCGAGGAATGGTCGAGCGCGACCTCGACACGGCCGTCGGCGCGCATGCGCTCGCGCACGCCGAGCCGGCGCGTGCGCGGTACCAGCGGCTCGGGCGCGGGCATGCGCAGATTGTAGCGATCGTCCTTGAGCCCCTCGCGCATCTCGAGCACGTCGCGATGGCCGTCGGTGGTGAGGAGCCCGACCTTGGCACCCTTGTGCTCGAGGAGAGCGTTGGTCGCCACCGTGGTGCCGTGGACGATCCGCTCGGTGCGGGCGAAGAGTCCCGGCCGATCGAGCTTCAGTGCGTCGGCGAGGCTGGTGAGCCCGGCCATCACCCCGATCGAGGGGTCCTCGGGCGTCGAGACGGTCTTGGCGAGCGTCGCGCGGCCGCTCTGGTCGACCGCGACGAGATCGGTGAAGGTGCCGCCGACATCGATGCCGATGCGATACATGGCTCAGACCCGCTTGCGTGTCGTGGGTGCGGCGGATTTGGCCGCGGCGCGGCGCGGCGCGCTGACGAAGCCGCTCTCGATGTCGGCCTTGCGCGCTTCGGCGCTGCGCCTGGCGGGATCGCCCCAGCCGCCGCCGCCGCCTGATTCGACGGCGAAGACGTCGTTCGGACGGATGACGATGCCGACCTCCTTGGTCTTGACGGTGCGCGGCCGGCGATTGCCGGAGCGCAGGATGTAGCGGTGCGGCTTGCCGTCCTTGCCGCCCAAGATGCCGCAGGCGCCGTAACGCACGCCGTCGCCGGCGGTGTTGCCGAGCGCCGGCTCGGCGATCTCGACGACCATCTCAAGATCGCCGCCCGGCCCGCCGCGATATTGTCCGTCGCCGCCGGAATCGCGGCGGAACTCGTGGCGGCGGAAGAAGAGCGGGAAGCGCACCTCGGTGACTTCGAGGCTGCCGAACTTGATGCCGCCCGCCGCCTGCCACTCGCCGCCGCCCGGCCAGCCGTCGCCCGCCGGCGAGGCGCCGCCGCCAG
>DATAQP010000035.1:0-2793 GCA_036264595.1 Allostellaceae bacterium | reverse complement strand
GATGACGACGACGATTGACCTTTAGCGGGGCGGGTCCGCCTCGCCCTCCCCTTCTTTGCCGGCGTGACGAGGGCGGCGCGAAAATCAGCCCGAAGCGCCATCACGGAGCGACATGGAAAATGCAACCGCAACTCTGCAGGGCGGGTTGGCAGCAAGCGAACATGAAGGAAAATCAATCTCGGCCAAATTCGAGATCGATCACGGTAATGTGCAACTTTCGGTATATACGATGAAGGGCGATAGCTTCACCGAAGTGGTCGCAGATCCCACCACTGGCGCAGTAGTGAAAGCCGAGAAGATCACCGATGCCGAGGACCTCAAGGCCGCAGCAGCGCAAAAAGCAGCAATGGCAACGGCGGAGGTCCCGTTGCTCGCCGCCACCGAAACGGCGGTCAAGAACAATGCCGGCTTTCGGGCGGTCAGCGTCTATCCCGAGCTGAAGGGCGGTCAGGCGACGGCTGAGGTCACGCTGATGCAGGGGACGACATTCAAGAAAGTGACGGAGAAGGTCGATTGACGGCGGCGGGCTGGGATAGTCGGCCGCGCATCTGAGGGAAGATCACGATGAGGTTCCATCTCGGAAACTTAATGGCTGCGGCCTTGATCGCAGGAGCGTCGTCGGGCCTCTCCTTTGCCGAGGACTGGCAGACGCAAGTCGGCGAGGCGCTTGGCAAGACCGGCTCGACGACGGCGAGCGGCGTCTACCGCATCGGCCTGCCGCGCACCGACCTGAAGGTCACGCTCGACGGCGTCGAGCTGAAGCCCGGTTTCGCGCTGGGCGGGTGGCTCGCTTTCGAGAAGATGGGCGAGCAGGGCATGGTGATGGGCGACCTCGTGCTGACCATGGACGAGGTCAATCCGGTCATGACCAAGAGGAAGATGCTTCGCGTCCGCTCGCGGCCTTTCCAGGGCTGAAGAAGCCTTAACCCCTGAAATGGCGTCATATTCCGTGGCTATGGATCTTGTGTCCGAAACGCCGGCTATCATCGAGTTCGGCCATTTCCGGATCGTGCTGCGTCGCCGCGAGTTCCTCGCCGACGGTCAGCCGATCCACCTCGGCGGACGCGCCTTCGAGGTGCTGATGGCGCTAATTGAGGCGCGCGGAACTGTCCTCGGCAAGGACGCACTGATGGCGCGCGTGTGGCCCAATCGGGTCGTCGAGGAGAAAAATCTGCACACCCAGATCTCGGCGTTGCGCAGCGCTTTCGGGGCGGAGCGCGAGCTGATCCGCACCATCCCCGGACGCGGCTATCAATTCACCGGCGAGATCCGCGTTCTGGCGGACGAGCACGCCGGCTCGGACGCTGCTACGACAGAGCCTGGATCGCCGCTGCCGCCGACGAACCTGCCGGCGCCGGTTTCCGAGCTGATCGGCCGAGACGCCGTGCTCGAGGAGATCCTGGGCCTCACTGCCGCCCACCGCCTGGTCACGCTGACGGGTGCCGGCGGGATCGGCAAGACGAGCCTCGGCCTCGCGGTCGCGCGGCATCTGCTGCCGAAATTCGCCGACGGGGTCTGGGTGATCGAGCTCGCGCCGCTATCGGATCCCGACCTCGTGCCGGCCACCGTCGCCACGGCGCTCGGTCTGGACCCTGCCGATAACGTTGCATCGCCCGATCGCGTTGCGAATGCGCTCGCCTCAAAGCAGCTTCTGCTGTTGCTCGACAATTGCGAGCATCTCGTCAGCGCCGGGGCGAGCATGGCCGAGGCACTGCTTCGCGCCAACCCGACAGCGCGCGTGCTGGCGACGAGCCGCGAGCCGCTGCGAGCCGAGGGTGAGTGCCTTTATCCGGTGCCGCCGCTCGCCGTGCCGACGGAGAGCTGCCGGGACGCGGAGGACCCGCTGAGATACAGCGCCGTGCGGC
The DNA here is from genome assembly GCA_036264595.1 of Allostellaceae bacterium. GTDB lineage: Bacteria > Pseudomonadota > Alphaproteobacteria > ATCC43930 > CGMCC-115725 > URHD0088. The sequence goes on along the minus strand of DATAQP010000035.1, from coordinate 928 downwards.
TGTTCATTGCGCGGGCGCGCGCGGCGGAGCCGCACTTCTCGGCGGACGGGCACGCTACCGCGGCGATCGCGGCAATTTGCCGGCATCTCGACGGCATCCCGCTGGCGATCGAGCTGGCGGCGGCGCGCGTCGCCGCGCTCGGCATCGAGGAGCTCGCGGCTCGCCTCGACGAGCGCTTCCGGCTGCTGACCGGCGGCCGCCGCACGGCCTCGCCGCGGCATCAGACGCTGCGGGCGACGCTCGACTGGAGCTATCAGCTGCTTCCGGAGCCTGAGCGTGTCGTCCTGCGGCGGCTGGCGATCTTTGCCGGCGGCTTCACACTGCAGGCGGCGAGCACAATAGCGGCGATTGACGAGATCGCCGGCCCGGATATCGTCGACTGCGCCACGAACCTGGTCGCAAAGTCGCTCGTCGCGGCGGATCTCGGCGGCGCAACGGGCAGGTATCGGCTGCTCGAGACGACGCGGGCCTACGCGCTCGAGAAACTCGTGCAAAGCGGCGAATTCGAACAAGTCGCGCGCCGCCACGCCGAATACTATCGGGATCTCTTCGAGCGGGCCGAAGCCGAACTGCAGACGCGGCCCGCCTCCGAATGGCTGGCCGCTTACAGCCGTTGGATCGACAACCTTCGCGCCGCACTGGACTGGGCTTTTTCGCCGGCCGGAGACGTGCCGGTCGGGGTAGCGTTGACGATTGCCGCGGTGCCGCTCTGGATTCAATTGTCGCTGGTGCAGGAATGTCGCGTCCGTGTCGAACGAGCGCTCGCCAGCCTTGTACTACCTGAAGCGGGCCGAAGCGCGAGCCAAGAGATGAAGCTCTATGCGGCGCTTGGGGCGTCGCTGCTGTACTCAAAGGGGCCGATGCCGGAGACCGAGGCGGTCTGGGCCAAGGCCCTCGAGATGGCCGAGAGCCTCGGTGACACCGAGTA
>DATAQP010000030.1:0-12660 GCA_036264595.1 Allostellaceae bacterium | reverse complement strand
CCGGCGGTCACCATTCCCGGACAGGCTCCTAGCGCATCTCGCTCTCATCGCCGGCCGGGTGCAGGCTGACCGTGAAGATGGACCCTTCGCCCAGCTCGCTGGCAATATCGAGCCGGCCGCGGTGCCGATTGACAATATGCTTGACGATGGCGAGGCCGAGCCCGGTGCCACCCATTGCTCGCGAGCGTGCCGTATCGACCCGGTAGAAGCGCTCGGTCAGCCGCGGCAGGTGCTCGCGCCGGATCCCCTCGCCGTGGTCGCGGACGGCGACGGCGACGAAGGGCGGGGCCGAGCCCCGCCGGTCGACCCGCGCCGTGACCTCGATCCCCGAGCCTTCCCGACCGTATTTGATCGCATTGTCGAAGAGGTTCTGGAAGACTTGGGCGAGCTCGTCCGCCTCGCCGACGACTTCCGGCAACTCGTCGGACAGCTTGAGGACGATCAGCATGCCGCGGGCCTTGGCGCGCAACTCGAGCGTCGCCGCGACACTGCCGAGTACATGGCGCAGATTCGCTCGGCCGGTCGGCAGGACATGCTCATTCATTTCGATGCGCGACAGCGACAGCAGATCGTCGATGAGGCGGGCCATGCGCGAGGCCTGCTCGTGCATGATGCCGAGAAATCGATCGCGCGCCTGGCGATCGTCGCGCGCCGGCCCTTGCAGGGTCTCGATGAAGCCGAGCAGCGTGGCGAGGGGAGTGCGCAGCTCGTGGCTCGCATTGGCGACGAAATCGGCGCGCATCTGCTCGCTGCGCTTGGAGGCCGTCAGGTCGTGCAGGGTGATAATGACGGCGCCGGCGGCGACCTGCGTGCCGAGCGGCGCGATGCGCGCGCTCAGCTGTCGCTCGACCGGCAGGCCGAGGGAAAACTCGACGATCCGCTCGCCCTCGCCGCGCAAGACCGCATCGACCGCCGCCAGCACCGCGGGGTGGCGCAGGCGCGAGGCGAGGTCCCGGCCGACGAACTCGCTGCCGAACATTTCGTTCGCCGCATCGTTGGCGCGCACCACCCGCCGGCGCTCGTCGAGCAGGATCATCGGATCGGGAAGCGCCGCCAGAACCGCCTGGGTGGCGGCAAGCTCCGCCCGGCTATCGGCAAGGCGTTGTCGTGAGACGCGCATCAGCCGGCTGACCGCGCGCCACAGCTCGGCGACCAGCGGGGTGCGGCCAGCGACGAGCGGCGTCGCCTCCTCGTTGTTTATCATCAGCTCGATGGCTGCACGCAGCGCCGCGAAACTCTTCAGCAAGGGACGCAGCAGAATCAGGGCGGCGAGGTAAATGCCGAGCAGCGAGACGAACGCGGCACGCGGCGACAGCGCGCCGACGATGACGAGAATCACGAGAGCGAATGCCGCCGGCGCGGCCACCACCAGGGTGGTCGGCAGCAGACGCGATAGCGGGGGAGAGGAGGTTGCCAGCGGAGCCTCGCGAGGACGGGTGACCACTATAGTTGCGCCGACGAACGTCGCGTCAAGCAAGGACGCTCGATCGGCAAGATCTTCGCGTCGATCGACCAATTGACTCCCCGAACGGGAACTTTCGCGTGTGAAATCACACAACGATAGGCCTGCGCACAGTCAATCTTCCCTATGATTCTCTCGGAAATTTTTAAATGTAGTAATTCGCGAGGGATCGTGGGGGATAGGCGCACTATGGCGCACATGCGGCACAAAAACGGCGTCATCGAGGCCGATTGCGTTAAGCGAATTTTAGCGAAAGATGGTGCGAATACTAGTTACTCGCGCCTCACGATCATGTATTATCGGCGCGCTCAACCGACCACTAGGGGACTTGAAAATGGTTATGAAGAAAGCGACGAAAAAGACTTCAGCGGGTTCGTTGAAGAGAGCTCCGGCGAAGAAGGCTGCGAAGAAGACCGCAGCGAAAAAGGCGCCGGCGAAGAAGACTGCGGCGAAGAAGCCCGCCAAGAAGGCAGCGAAGAAGAAGTAGCTTCGCTCTAAGCGTTGTGACCGGCGACGCTACTCTGGACCCATCGCGGTTCGTAGCGTCGCCGGCCCAGCATGCAGCGCCCTTGCAGCAAGCAAGGATCCTCGGGCGTCACGTCGAAATCCCCGCCGATAAAATTTCCTCACTGCGTCACCCGCCCCCGCGATCAGCGTGAGCCGGGATCGTCCGCGGCAGCCGCCGGATCAGCCGATCGCGTCATGGGCCGCGAGAGCGGCCATATTGACGAGGTCGGAGACCGTTGCACCGAGCTCGACGATCTGCACGGGCTTGGTGAGGCCGATGAGGAGCGGCCCGATCACCGTCCCGCCGCCGAGCTGCGTCAGTAGCTTGGCCGAGACATTGGCGGTGTGGAGCGCCGGCATGATGAGGATATTGGCCGGGCCGGTCAGGCGGCAGAACGGGTAAAGCTCGCGCATCAGCGCGTGGTCGAGCGCGACATCGACGCCCATCTCGCCATCATATTCGAAATCGACATGGCGCTGGTCGAGCATCACAACGGCATCGCGCACGCGCTGCGCACGCTCGCGCTTGGGATTGCCGAAATTGGAGAAGGAGAGCAGGGCGACGCGGGGTTCCTGCCCCATTTGGCGCGCCTTGGCGGCGGTCTGCACGGCGATGTCGGCGAGCTCTTCGGCGTTCGGCAGCTCGTGCACCGTCGTATCGGCGATGAACACCGTCTTGCCGCGTGACAGCAGCATGGTCAGGCCGAAAACCCGGCTGTCCGACTTCGCCTCGAAGACCCGGCTGATATCGTCGAATGCGGCGGCGTAGCTGCGCGTCGTCCCGGTGATAACTGCGTCGGCGTCGCCACAGGCGACCATGCAGGCGGCGAAGACGTTGCGGTTCTGGTTCACCATGCGCTGGCAGTCGCGATAGAGCGCGCCCTTGCGCTGCAGCTTGGCATAGAGAAAGTCGGTATAGAGTTTGTTGGCGCGCGACAGCCGCGCATTGTGGACCTCGAGTCCTTGCGGCGAGATGAGGCCCATCTGCTTCATCGTCTCCTGAATGCGCTCCTCGCGGCCGACCAGGATCGGCGTGCCATAACCGCTGGCATGGAAGACCAGCGCAGCGCGGATGACCTTCTCCTCCTCGCCCTCGGCGAAGACGACGCGCCGCGGGCTGGCCTGGACCTGCTGGAAGATCGATTCCAGACTCGCCGCCGTCGGATCGAGCCGTGCCTTGAGTGCCGCGCGATACCCGCCCATGTCGACGATCGGCTTGCGGGCAACGCCGCTCTCCATCGCCGCCTTGGCAACCGCCGAGGGCACGGCCCAGATCAGCCGGGGGTCGAAGGGCGTCGGAATGATGTAGTCGGGGCCGTAGCGGAGACGACGGCCAGCGTAGGCGGCGGCCACCTCGTCGGGTACGTCCTCGCGCGCCAGCGCGGCCAGCGACTCGGCCGCGGCGATCTTCATGGCGTCGTTGATCGTCGAGGCACGCACGTCGAGGGCGCCGCGGAAGATGTAGGGGAAGCCGAGCACGTTGTTGATCTGATTCGGGTAGTCGGAACGTCCCGTAGCGACGATCGCCTCCGGACGCACCGCCTTGACGTCTTCTGGGGTGATCTCGGGATCGGGGTTGGCCATGGCGAAGATGATCGGCCGCTTGGCCATCGATAGGACCATCTTCTGGTTGACTGCATCCTTCGCCGAGAGGCCGTAGAAGACGTCGGCTCCCTCCATCGCCTCCTCCAGGGTGCGCGCCTTGGTCTGCACCGCATGGGCCGATTTCCACTGATTCATCCCTTCGGTGCGCCCCTGATAGATGACACCCTTGGTATCGACGAGCACCACGGCGTTGTGCGGCAATCCCATCGTCTTCAGCAGCTCGACGCAGGCGATCGACGCGGCGCCGGCGCCGTTGACCACCATCTTGATGTCCTTGAGCTCGCGGCCGGTCAGATGCAGCGCGTTGATCAGCCCGGCGGTGGCGATGATCGCGGTGCCGTGCTGGTCGTCGTGGAAGACGGGAATGTCGAGCAGCTCGCGCAGGCGCTGCTCGATGATGAAGCATTCCGGCGCCTTGATGTCCTCGAGATTGATGCCGCCGAAGGAGGGATGCAAGTAGCGCACGCAATTGATGAAGGCGTCGACGTCCTTGGTGTCGATCTCGAGATCGAAGCTGTCGATGCCGGCGAAGCGCTTGAACAGCACCGCCTTGCCCTCCATCACGGGCTTGGCGGCGAGGGCGCCGAGATCGCCGAGGCCGAGCACCGCCGTGCCGTTGGAGATCACCGCCACCATGTTGCCCTTGGCGGTGAGGTCATAGGCGAGAGCCGGATCGCGCTGGATATGCAGGCAGGGGAAGGCGACGCCGGGTGAATAGGCAAGCGAGAGGTCGCGCTGCGTCGTCAGCGGCTTGGTGGCGGAGATCTCGATCTTTCCCGCGCGGCCTTGCGAGTGGAATAGTAGGGCCTCCTCTTCTGTGACGCGCGCTGAACCGTTTTCCATGACGTTATCGCTCCCAGCCGAGCGGGAAGCGGCGCACCGCTACCCTTGGTTTCTCGTGTAATTCTCTCTTGCCAATCAGCATAGTGGAGGGCGCGACGGCGCGTCAAAGCCGATACCCCCAAATTTGACTTGCGGCGTCCGCCGGCCCAGGTTAGGCAGCGAAGAGATGAGCGCCGCCGCAGAGAGCCTGACTCCGACCGAAGCCCGTCCGACGGTAAGCGCGCGCCGCATTCTCGGCACCGCGCTTGGCGCCCATATCCTGCATGACGGCTTCGCCGACCTTCTCTATGTCCTGCTGCCGGTCTGGCAAGCCGAGTTCGGCCTCGCCCTCGCCGAGATCGGCATGCTCAAGACGGTCTATTCCGGCATCATGGCCGCGTTGCAGGTGCCGGCCGGGCTGATCGCCGAGCGGTTCGGCGAGCGTACGCTGTTCGCCGCCGGCACCGCGGCTGCAGGCATCGGCTATCTCCTGATCGGCTGGAGCGGCGGCTTCCTCGGCCTCGTCGTCTGCCTCGCCCTCGGCGGCGCTGGGGCCAGTGTGCAGCATCCGCTCGGCTCGTCACTGACGGCGCGCGCCGCCGAGGGGTCGCGGCTGCGCACCGCGCTCAGCGTCTATAATTTCTCTGGCGACATCGGCAAGATGGCGCTGCCGGCGCTGACCGCCCTTCTCATCGCGCTGTGGCAATGGCGCGTCGCCACCGAGCTGCTCGGCATCATCGGGCTCGCCGCCGCCGCGGCGATCTATCTGCTGCTGCGCGGCGTCGTGGCCGGCGGCAAGCCGACGGCGCCGGCCATCGCCGCGGATGCGCCGGCAGCGGACGTCTCGGCGCATCGCGCGGCGCGGCATGGTTTCCTCGCCATCACCGCGATCGGTATCGTCGACGCGACGACGCGCACCTGCTTCCTCACCTTCCTGCCCTTCCTGCTCGCCGCCAAGGGCGCCGACGTCCCGGCGATCGGCTTGGCGCTGACCTTGATCTTCGCCGGCGGCGCGACCGGCAAGTTCATCTGCGGCGTGCTGGCGACGCGGCTCGGCATCTTGCGCAGCGTCATCGCGACGGAATGCGCGACGAGTATCGGCATTCTCGCCCTGCTGCCCCTGCCGCTGGATTACGGCCTCGTCATCCTGCCGCTGATCGGCGTCGCCCTCAACGGCACCTCCTCGGTGCTCTACGGCACGGTCGCCGAGCTCGTCCCCGGCGGGCGGCGGCCTCGCGCCTTCGGCATCTTCTATACCTGCACGATCGGCGCCGGGGCGATCGCGCCGGCGGTCTACGGGCTCGTCAGCGATGCGGTGGGCGTGCCGACCACCCTCGTCACCGTCGCCCTCGCCGTCCTCCTCGTCCTGCCGCTCACCCTGACCTTGCGGCCCGCTCTGCGCCGGCTCGACACCTAGGCGAGTCCCGCTCCGGCGATCACCTCGGGAATCGCCGAGGCGTTGCGGGGCGCCATGATATGGGCGCCGGCGACGCCTGGAATGGTCCGGAGCTCGGCAATGAGCTCGATGCAGATGCGGATGCCCTCGGTGCGGGGATCGCGCGCCTGCTCCAGCCTGGTGACGAAGCCGTCGGCGATGATCGTGCCGAAGAGATGCTGGCGCATCCAGCGCGCCGAGCCGGCGGTGGCGAGCGGCGCGATGCCGATCAGCACGGCGAGATCAGGCACCACGCCTTCGTCTGCCAGCCGCGCCATGTAGCGGCGCAGGATCGCCGGATCCATGCAGAACTGCGTCTGGGCGAATTGCGCCCCCGCCGCCCGCTTCGCCGCCAACCCGGTCGGCCGCCAGTCGGCAGGCGGGTCGATCGGCGCGTCGGCGGCGCCGATGAAGAGCGGCACGGGGCCGGCGACCGCCCGCCCCGACGGCAGCGCGCCCTTGTCGCGCAGCAGGGCAGCGGTCGCAATGAGGTCGCGGCTCGAGAGGTCGTAGACCGGCTTGGCCTCAGGCTGATCGCCGGCCTTGGGATCGTCGCCGGCGAGCGCCAATATGTTGCGGATGCCGAGCGTCGCCGCCCCCAGCAGATCGCCCTGCAGGGCGATGCGGTTGCGGTCGCGGCAGGTCAGCTGGAGCACCGGCTCCACCCCCGCCTCGACCATCAGCGCGGCGGCAACGAGGGCGGACATATGGGCGCGGGCATTGGCACCGTCGGTGACGTTGACCGCGTCGGCCAGCCCCTTCAGCGGCCGCACCAGAGCGAGCAGCGTTTCGCGCTCGGTGGTGAGCGGCGGCGTCACCTCGGCGGTGACGACGAACGCGCCGGCGGCGATGCGACGCGCCAGGCGGCTGACGGGCAGGAGGTGATCGGCGGCGATCTCAGCCATGCCGCGCCGCCCGGCGGGCGACGACGAAGGTCTCGTCCCGGAACCACAGCCCGCCATGCCGGTGCAGCACCGCCTGGGTCACCTCGAGATAGCGGCCGCTGGCATAGGCCTCGATGACCCGCTCCTCGGCGATCTGCGCGACATAGACGGCGGCATTCCAGGCGGCGAGCGTCGTCGAGAGGCCGATACTGCGCTCGATCTCGGTCGGCTGGGTGTGGAGATGGTAGCGGAAGAGCGAGCGCGCATCGTCATAGGGGATGAAGGCGAGGCCGCTCTCCGCCGTCCCGCCGAGCTGCGCAGCCGCCTCGGCGAGGAGCTCATGGCGGCCGGTGCGGAAGGGCTCCTCGTCCGGCCAGACCTGTTGGATGATCTCCATGCCGGGGTCGTTGCCGTAGGATTGGATGACGACGAGCTTGCCGTCCGGCGCCAGGGCGCGGGCGAGCGGCGCGATGACGTTGCGCACCTTGATCGCCGCCGGCAACCGAGCGCGATAGGGCTGCGAGGCGATCACCAAATCGTAGGGATGGGCGGTTCGGCCGCGTTGCGGCACCAGCGGCCCGAGGACGAACTCGCGGTCGCGCCGGTAGAGGATGAGGACGGCAGGCCGCTTGGCCAGCGGATTGCCGCTCTTCTCGCTGATGCGGACCTGCCAGCCTTCGGTCAGCAGATTGCCCAGCTCGCGGATCTGGTGGAGGAAGTCGTAGGCGGTGTCGCCTTCGAGGGCGACCTCGTGCCAGAGCAGCGAAGCCGCCTCCTCCGGCCGCGGCACGAGACCAGGCGCCGCGGTGTAGTTCATGTTGGTGACGACGAGGACGGTCTCGGGATGCTCGCAGAAGCGGTCGGGCAGCTTGGCGAGGCTGAGGCGGACATCCTCAAGGCTGATCTCCTTGCCGACGATCACCCAGGGAATGTGGCGGAAGCGCTTGTGCATGCCCTGCATGACTTGCGCCAGCACCGAGCCGTCGCCCATCCCGGCATCGAAAAGGTGGAGCGCCGGGCGGCGCGGCTGGATATCGGCGAGCTCCTCGCCGATGCGCTCGGCGACCGCCGATTTCTCGCCGCAGGTCGTGACGAAGAGAAGATATTTCTCGCGGTTGTCGTAGAAGCGGAAGGCGCTGGCCACGCGAAATGCCTCAGCTTTTGACGACCGGGCGGCCATGGATATGGACGTTGCGCCCGCCGGCCTCCTCGAGGATGCGGGTCGCCGAGAGCTCGCGCTCGCTGTCCTCGCAGCGTGCCCAGAGCAATACGGCGCCGGCATGGAGCGCGGCGGCGAATTCCTCGCTGTGATGCCCGGCGGTGTAGCGGTCGAGGATCTCCTTGAGCGCGGCGCCGCCGAGCCCGGCGCCGACCAGAGCGGCAATGCCGGCGGCGATCGGCCCGCCCGACAGCACGATGATGCCGGCGATGGTCAGCGGTCCGAGATATTTCATCTCCTCGCTGAGGCTCGCGGGCACCCAGGGATGCTTCTCCTTCTGGTAGCCGGCGAGCGAGCCGGCGGCTTCGAGCGAGGCATGGGCGCCGAGCACCGAGAGATCGCTCGGCTCGAAGCCGGCGGCGAGAAGATTTTCGACGGCGGCGCGGAAATGCGCCCGATCGGCGAAGGAGGCGACGGCCTCGCGGATGATGGGGAAGGTTCCGGCGGGCTCGGCCATGTGCTGATATCTCCTGACAGAGAACCCGTCATTGCGAGCGGAGCGAAGCAATCCAGCACATCCTGGGCAGGCATGGATTGCTTCGTTGCTTCGCGCCTCGCAATGACGGCTTTCTGGTTCATCGCAAGGATGTGCTTTGCGATGGGTCATCGCGGCGCGGAGTTGGTATAACACGAAACCGCCGTTTTGGTCCCCGAGGCTATGAACGATACCGCGCGCAGCGACCCCGAGCCGATCCCCATCCCTGCCGGCCCCATCCCTGCCGGCCCCGTCCCCGCCGGCGGTGGCGCCGCCGACGCCGCAACCACGCCGATGATGGCGCAGTTCCTCGAGATCAAGCGCGCCAATCCCGATTGCCTGCTCTTCTATCGCATGGGCGATTTCTACGAGCTGTTCTTCGAGGACGCGGTCAAAGCCTCGGCGGCGCTCGACATCACCCTGACGCGGCGCGGCAAGCATGACGGCGCCGACATCCCGATGTGCGGCGTGCCGGTGCATGCCAGCGAGACCTATCTCTCGCGCCTCATCCGCCAGGGCTTCAAGGTCGCCGTCTGCGAGCAGATCGAGGACCCCGCCGAGGCGAAGAAGCGCGGCGGCAAGTCGCCGGTGCGCCGCGCCGTCATCCGCGTGGTGACGCCGGGCACGATCACCGAGGACAGCCTGCTCGACGCGCGGCGGCACAACTATCTCCTCGCTCTCGGCGAGGCGGGCGGCGAGCTCGGCCTCGCCTGGCTCGACCTCTCGACCGGCGATTTTCACACCCAATCGATCGCCGCCGCCGCGCTCGGCGCCGCCCTCGCAAGGCTCGATCCCGAAGAGATCCTCGCGGCCGAGCGGCTGCTCCAGCGCGAAGAGCTCTTCGATGTCTTCGCCGAATGGAAGAGCGCGCTGACACCGCTCGCCACGACGCGCTTCGACAGCGAGAGCGGCCGGAAGCGCCTCGCCGCGCTCTACGGCGTCGCCTCGCTCGACGGGTTCGGCAGCTTCGGCCGCGCCGAGCTCGCCGCCGCCGGCGCCCTCGTCGACTATGTCGAGGCGACGCAGCAGGGCAAGCTGCCGCGCCTGGCGCCGCCGCGCCGCATGGCGGAAGGCGCCGTCATGGAGATCGACGCGGCGACGCGGCGCAATCTCGAGCTGGTTGAGACGCTGACCGGCGAGCGCCGCGGCAGCCTCCTCGCCTCTATCGACCGCACGGTGACCGGCGCCGGCGCGCGGCTCCTCGCCGAGCATCTCGCGGCGCCGCTCACCGATCCGGTGGCGATCGGCGCGCGGCTCGATGCGGTGCAGTTCTTCGCCGCCGACGAGCGGCTGCGCGAGGATGTGCGGATTGTGCTGCGGCGCTGCCCCGATATCGAGCGGGCGCTGTCGCGCATCTCGCTCGGCCGCGGCGGGCCGCGCGACCTCGCGGCGTTGAGGGATACGCTGGGCGAGATTCCCGCCCTGCGGCAACGCCTCTACCCCCCACCCTTCCCTCCCCCTCAAGGGGGGAGGGGCTTGGATGGTGTGGGGTCTTCCTCCTCGCCCACTTCCCGTACTTCCCCCTCCCCCCTTGAGGGCCCTTCGACAAGCGCTCAGGAGGGTCGGGGTGGGGGGTTGGCGCCACCCGTTCCATCGCTCGTCGCCGACGCCGCGCGTGAGCTCGGCGAGCATGAGGCGCTGGTCGAGCGGCTCGCCCGCGCGCTGGCGCCGGAGCTGCCGCTGATCACCCGCGATGGCGGCTTCATCGCCGAGGGCTATGCCGCCGAGCTCGACGAGCTCAGGGCGCTGCGCGACCACAGCCGCAAGATGATGGCGCAACTCCAGGCGCGCTATGCCGAGGAGACCGGCATCGCCTCGCTCAAGATCCGCCACAACAACGTGCTCGGCTATTACATCGAGGTGACGCCGCTTCATGCCGGCAAGCTCAGCGCCGATGGGCCGGGCGGGCGTTTCATCCACCGCCAGACGATGGCGAGCGCGATGCGCTTCACGACAGTCGAGCTCGGCGAGATCGAGAGCCGCATCGCCAGCGCCGCCGACAAGGCGCTCGCCCTCGAGCTCGCGCTCTTCGAGGATCTCGTCGGCGAGGTCATCGCGCGGGCCGCTGCGATCGCCGCCGCAGCCGCGGCGCTCGCCGCGCTCGACGTCGCCGCCGCCCTCGCAGAGCTCGCGATCGACGCGCGCTACACCAGGCCCGAGATCGACGACAGCACCGAGTTCGCCGTCAAGGGCGGCCGCCATCCCGTGGTCGAGATGGCGCTCGCCGCGAGCGGGGCCGCCGGCTTCATCGCCAATGATTGCGATCTCAAGCCGGGGCAGCGGCTCTGGCTGCTGACCGGGCCGAACATGGCGGGCAAGAGCACCTTCCTGCGCCAGAACGCGCTCATCGCCATCCTGGCGCAAATCGGCTCGTTCGTCCCGGCCGATGCGGCGCGGATCGGCATCGTCGATCGGCTCTTCAGCCGGGTCGGCGCCGCCGACGATCTCGCGCGCGGCCGCTCGACCTTCATGGTCGAGATGGTCGAGACCGCCGCCATCCTCAACCTCGCTGGCCCCCGGGCGCTCGTCATCCTCGACGAGATCGGCCGCGGCACCGCGACCTATGACGGGCTCTCGATCGCCTGGGCCTGCGTCGAGCATCTCCATGACGGCAATCGCTGCCGCGCCCTCTTCGCCACGCATTATCACGAGCTGACCGCGCTGGCGTCGAAGCTCCCTGATCTCGCCTGCCACTCCATGCGGGTCAAGGAATGGCAGGGCGACGTCGTCTTCCTCCACGAGGTCGCGCCGGGCGCCGCCGACCGCTCCTACGGCATCCATGTCGCCAAGCTCGCCGGCCTGCCGCCGCCGGTCATCGCCCGCGCCACCGCGGTGCTGGAGACGCTGGAGAAGGGCGAGCAATCGGGCGCGCTCGCCCGCCTCGCCGAGGATCTGCCGCTCTTCAGCCTGGCGCGCCGGCCGGAAGCGGCGGCGCCCAAGCCGTCCGTGGTGGAAAGGGCGCTCGGCGAGATCCGGCCGGACGAGCTGACGCCGCGCGACGCGCTCGAGGCGCTCTACCGGCTGAAGGGGATGCTTGGGGCGGGGTAACGGAGATATACCCGTTTTGGTAGCGGTTCGCCTGTAAAGAACAGGAAAATAACAGGCGCCTCTATTCCGACATCGGATTTCATGCACCGAAAAGTTGTCGCGGCGCCCCACGTCAAAGCGCGAAAACCCGATCGCCGAACCCTGGACCTGACTGCGCATCATCCCCGACTCCTGTTCCGATATGGATAATAATGAGTCCGAATAGGATTGTCAATATGTCCGATCCATATCTACCCGATTTTCACCGCGCATCCGTCATGGCGAGCGGAGCGAAGCCATCCAGTCTGCACCCCGGCCACTGGATCGCCGCGTCGCTCCGCTCCTCGCGATGACGGCGTCGGTTAGGTCCGGAGGCTTGAATTCCGTGACGACAGATGTCATTTTATGGACGACCCTTGTCAGGACAAAAAATGTCCGACCTCGAGGAAGCAGCCGAGCCCTATTCCGCCGATTCCACCGCTCTCAAGCGCGTAGCCGACATACTGGGCGGACCCAAGGTGCTGAAGCGGACGCTGAGGAGCCCGCTCGACGCGCATGAGCTGCTGCTGCGGGGGCTGCCCGGCGCCGCGCTGACCTATCTTGTGGAGAGTATCGCCCTCCTGCGCGACCCCGCCTCGCTGGAGAAGGCCGTCGGCATGTCCTTGCGCACCTTCCAGCGCCGCAAAACCCATCCCGCCAGGAAGCTCAGCCCGGAGCAGAGCGGCCGGACGTGGAAATTCGCCGAGATACTGGCGAAGGCGATCTCGGTGCTCGGCTCGCGCGAAGAGGCGGAACTGTGGCTCGAGCGCCCGGCCATCGGCCTCGACCGGCATCGCCCCATCGACCTCCTGGCGACGCAAGCCGGCATCGAGATCGTCGAGAACCACCTTGAGCGGCTGGAGTACGGCGTCTACACGTGACGCCGTTGCCCCCGCCGCTCGGCGCGGGCGATCTGGTCGCCTGGCGCCTCGACCAGGCCGCCTTCGCCGCGACCTGGGATAACGGCGAAGGCGCCTTCCGCGCCGGCGGTCGCTGGAACAGTCGCGGCGTGCGCGCGATCTACACCTCCCTCGATCCCGCCACGGCGATATTGGAGGTCGCGGTTCACAAAGGGTTCGCGGCGCTGGACACGGTCGGCCATGTGCTCACCGCGGCGACCATTCTCGACCCGTCCGGAGTCCAAATCGTCGAGCCCCAGCATGTGCCGAATCCCAACTGGCTGAG
>DATAQP010000506.1:0-8514 GCA_036264595.1 Allostellaceae bacterium | reverse complement strand
GTTCCGCACCTTGATCGACGACGAGATCCCGATGAACGCGGGCGTGCTGAAGCCGCTCAAGATCATCATCCCCGAGGGCAGCATGCTGGCGCCGCGCTATCCGGCGGCGGTGGTCGCCGGCAACGTCGAGACCTCGCAATGCATCACCGACGCGCTGTATGGCGCGCTCGGCGTGATGGCCGCGGCCCAAGGCACCATGAACAATTTCACCTTCGGCAACGCCCGCCATCAATATTACGAGACCGTCTGCGGCGGCTCCGGCGCCGGGCCGGATTTCGACGGCACCGATGCCATCCACACCCATATGACCAACTCGCGGCTGACCGATCCCGAAGTGCTGGAATGGCGCTTCCCAGTGCTCGTCGACAGTTTCGCCATCAGGCGCGGCTCGGGCGGCATCGGCCGGCATCGCGGCGGCGATGGGGTCGTCCGCCGCATCCGCTTCCGCGAGGCGATGACCGCCGCCATCCTCTCCGGCCATCGCCGCGTGCCGCCCTATGGCATGGCGGGCGGCGCACCGGGCGCCGCCGGCCGTAATTGGGTCGAGCGCCTCGACGGCACGCGCGAGGAATTCGGTGCCACCCATGCCGTCGCGATGAATCCCGGCGACGTCTTCGTCATCGCGACGCCCGGCGGCGGCGGCTTCGGCGCGGCCGTCGCGACGAAGGAAGCAGCCGAGTAGCGTCCCGCTAGAAGAGCGGGGCCGTGATCTTCTCGGTCGCGAAGGCGCGATTGACCGCCGGGCGCTCGATCAGGCGGTCGAGCAGGCGGCGGAGCGCCGGTCGATTGCGCGCCGGATTTTTCATTCCGCGCGTCCAGCGCGCCACCATCAGCAGATAGAGATCGGCGGCCGAGAAGCGCGCGCCCAGCAGATAGGGCCCGCCGGCGGCGAGCGCCGCCTCGATGCGGTCGAACATCTCGCCGAGTCGCGTCTCGGCATGCGCCTTGACCACGGTGGCGGCGACCGAATCCTCGGCCAGGCGCTCGGGATAGAAATAGGTCAGGAGCTCGGCCTGCACCGTGTTGGTGAGGTGGATGAGCCATTTGTAGAACTGTGCCCGCTCCGCCGACCCGAGCGGCGGCGCCAGCGCGGCGGCCGGATTGGTGTCGGCGAGGTGCAGACAGATCGCAGCCGCCTCGAACAGCACGAGGTCGCCGTCGACATAGGTCGGGATCGCGCCGTTGGGATTGAGGCGGAGATAGGCTGGGCTCTTATGTGCGTTGCTCTCGCGATCGACGCGATGCAACTCGAAGGGCGCGCCGATCTCCTCCAGTACCATATGCGGCGCCATGCTGGCATTGCTGGGATAGTAATAAAGCGTCGCCATCGGTTTTCCCTTTCGCCGTTATGTGTCTCGGGCGCCGTCATTCGCTCGGTATCTCGGGCGGGCGTGCGCTCGTCGCCAGCACCACGCCGACGAGGATCGTCACGAAGCCGACGAGATGGAAGAGGTGAAAATGCTCGTCGAGAAAGATTATGGCGAGCAGCGTGCCGAAGGCCGGCAGGAGATGGATGGTGAAGGCGGCGCGGTTGGCGCCGACAGCGGCGACGCCCTTGTTCCAGCAGATATAGCCGAGGACGGACGAGAACAGCGAGACGAAGAGCACGGCGCCGATCGTCGTGGTGGTCAGCACCCCGCTGCGGAAGAACAGGGTCTCGGCGATGAAGAAGGGGAGCATGCTGGCGATGCCGAAGAGAGCGAGAACGAAGAGGAACTCGATCCCGTCGAACTCGTGCGGCCGGCGCTTGATCAGCACCGAATAGCAGCCCCAGACCGGCATGGCGGCCAGGATGATGGCGTCGCCCGGCTTGAAATCGAATTGCAGCAGGGTCGCAAGATCGCCGCGCTTCATGATGACGAGGATGCCGGCGAAGGACACCAGCATGCCGAAGATCTGCCGCAGCGTCGCGTGCTCGCGCTCGAGCCACCATGAGCACAGGATGATGAAGGCGGGCACCGACGAGTTCATCAGCACGGCGTTGACCGTCGTCGTCATGCTGAGGCCGACATAGACCAGGATCTGGAACAGCGCGGCGCCGAGGCCGCCGACCAGGGCGAAGAAGCGCCAATTCCGCGCCACGATGTGCCAGCGTCCCGCGAGGCGCGGCATCACGAAGGGAGCGAGCATCAGCGCCGCGCCGGCCCAGCGCCAGAAATTCATCGCGACTGGCGGCATGACGTCGCGCAGGGCGCGGCCGATCACCCAGTTCCCCGACCAGAAGAGCGAGGCGAGAACGAGGGGCAGGAATGGCAGCAAGGGCGCCCAGCGGGCACCGCGGAGAGGCGAAGCAGGTCGTTCTTCGGCAACCTTTGGCTCGGAGCTCGGCATGGCGCGCGCAGGATGTCGTCGAACCGCCGCTATGGCAATCGGCACTCTCGCATGGCAGATCGGCGCGACGCAGCGGCGCGCCGGAGGGGGATTGGCAAAGCGGCGGCGGCAGGTCACCATCCCTCCGGCAGGAGGCATCGCGATGGCGGAAATTCATTTCACCTATCTGAACGGGCCGGATATCGCCGCCCTGGCGATGACCGACCAGGAGATTCTCGACGCCGTCGAAGGCGGGTTGCGCGCCCAGGGCGAGGGCAAGGCGGTGATCGAGCCGCGCGTCCATCTCATCCCCGACAAGGCCTTCAACGGCCATTTCAACGTGCTGCGCGGCTATCTCGCGCCGATCGAGATGGCGGGAGTCAAGATCGTCGGCGACTATGTCGACAACTATAAGATCGGCCTGCCTTCGGAGATGGCGCTGCTCAACCTCTTCGATCCGCGCACCGGCATGCCGCGCGCGCTGCTCGACGCCACCGCGATTACCGACATGCGCACCGGCGCGGTCACCGCCCTCGGCGCCAAGTATCTCGCGCGCAAGGGCAGCCGCGTTCTCGGCCATATCGGCGCGCGCGGCACCGCCTATTGGAATGTCCGCCTGCTCGATCACCTCTTCGATTTCGCCGAGATCCGCGTCCATTCGCGCCGCAAGGAGAGCCGAGATGCCTTCGGCGCGACGCTGTCGCGCGATCTCGGCAAGAAAGTGACCGTCACCGAGGATTGGGAAAGCTGCCTGCGCGGCGCCGACATCGTCGTCGAGGCCTCGCGGCTCGACAAGCCGACGCCACTCTTGAAGACCGAATGGATCAAGCAGGGCGCCTTCGTCGTCCCCTACGGCACCATGAGCGCGATCGAGCTCACGCTCACCGATATCATGGATAAGCTCGTCGTCGACAATTGGGGCCAGTGCAAATCCGGCATGTTCGGCAGCCTGCGCGCCCATGTCGAGGCGGGGAAATTGTCCGAGGCGACGCTGCATGGCGAGCTCGGCGAGATCGTCTGCGGCAGCAAGACGGGGCGCACCAGCGAGGACGAGACCGTCCTCTTCTGGCATCGCGGCCTCAGCCTCTCCGACATCGCCCTCGGCCACGCCATGCTCGAGAAGGCGGCGCGACTCGGGATCGGCCAGACGCTGCGCTACGCTTAAAAGGGGATTTCACCACGAAGGGCACGAAGAACACGAAGGTAAATTCTCCTTAGTGCTCTTCGTGCCCTTCGTGGTGAATCCTTTCCCCCTAATCCTTCAGCTTGCGCAGGAATTCGAGGTCGAGCGGCAGCTTGTCGCCGAGCCAGAGCGCGTGATGGGCGTGGTCGGCGTAGGCGTCGCCGGTGAGCGGGTGGACGAGCACGTCGTGGTCGCCGCGGTTGAGCATCAGCCAGGGCACGAGGCGGGGAAACTCGTCGACCTCGAAGGCGATCTGGTACATGCCGATCGGGTGCGGCCCGACCGGCCCGTCATGCCAATTGCCGAGCCGCGCCGCGGGGAACTGCGCGGCGATGCGCTCGCGCAGCTTCGCCGCGCTCTTCCGGGTCAGCGCATCATAGTAGAGATGCGCATGGTAGCCGGTGATCGTCCCGGGGGCGGAAGCGCGCTCAACCATCGGCTGATGTTAGCAGCGCGGCACGGGCGGCGTCGAGAATGGCGTCGCTCTCCGCCGCCAGCGTCTCGATCTCGTGACCGAGGCTGCGGTCGTCGTCGAGACGCGGGATGCGGGCGCGGATGGCGCGATGCGCCGCCGTCAGCGGCGTGCCAAGCACGGGCGTGGGATCGCGAAGATCGATCGCCTGCGCCGCCACCATCAGCTCGATGGCAAGCAGCCTGCGCAGCGACTGGCAGAGCGCAGCTGCCTTGCCCAGGGTCAGCGGCGTCTGCGGCGAATGGTCCTCGACATCGTTGGCGACCGGGGTGAAATCGAGGCTCGCCGGATTAGCGTTATGTCGGCATTCAGCGCGCAAGGCGGCGAGCGTCTTCTGCACCGGCGCGAAGCCGGCGCGGTTGCCGCCGATCGGGGTGAGGAATTTCGCCAGGCCCGACGCCTCCGGCAGCATCAGCTTCATCGCCCGTCCGACGGCGAGGTCGGCGACCGGCACGAGGGCGAGGGCGAGCGTGTCGGCGGCGAGCGCCAGACCGCCCGTGTGGAAATTGCCGGTCGACAGGATGCGGCCGCCTTCGGCGAGGACCAGCGGGCTGTCGGCGGCGGCGTTGAGCTCGGCGGCGACCGCGTCGCGGGCGAAGGCGAGGGCGGCGAGCGCGGCGCCGTGCACCGGCGCGACGCAGCGGAAGCTGAGCGCATCCTGAACAGTGCGGGCGGCGCCTCTGTCCCATAGCGCGCTGCCGGCGAGGAAGCTGCGCAGCCGCGCCGCCGCCGCTTCCTGGCCGGGCGCCGGTCGCGCGGCCGAGACCTCCGCCAGGAGCGGCCCGGGATTGGCGCGCATGCCCTCGAAGCTGAGCGCGGCGGCGAGCGCCGCGAGGTCGAGCAGGGCGGCAATGTCGTCAAGCAGCAGGATTGCCGCGCCCACGCTCAACGCGTTGCTGCTGACCAGCGCCAGCCCGTCCTTCGGCGCCAGCGCGACCGGCGACAGCCCGGCGCGGCGCAGCGCCTCGGCACCCGGCATGATCTCGCCGTCGAGCTCGGCCATCCCGGCGCCGACCAGCGGCAAGGCGAGATGCGCCATCGGCGTCAGATCGGCGGCACCGATCGAGCCAGTCGACGGGACGCAAGGGTGGATGCGGTGGACGAGCAGCGCCAGCAGCGCCTCGATCACCGCCAGCGAGGCGCCGGCGCCGCCGCGCGCCAGGCCGTTGGCGCGCAGCAGCAGGGCGGCGCGAACGGTCTCGCGGGGCAGGAACGGGCCGACCGCGACGGCGCGACCGACCAGGATGCGCGTCTGGAAGGCGAGGAGATCGGCATGGTCGACAGCGACGCCGACATTGGCGCCGAGCCCGGTGGTCAGCCCGTAGACGGCTTCGCCCTGCGCCAGCACCTGCTCGACCACCGCACGCGATGCCGCGACGGGCGCGGCGATTCGGGGGTCGAGCCGGACCGTTTGGCGCCCCCGCGCCACCGCCAGGACGTCGGCAAGAGTGAGAGTGGCGCCGGTGAGCGTTATCGCCTCAGACATGCCGTTCGATACGGTAATGCCGTGAGATGGTCAAGGAAGCGGCCCGGGGCGGCGGGCTGACGGAGCGATGCGGATGACCGAGAGCCTGACAGCCACCCCGGCCGGCAACACGCCGGCGATCTGCTGCAAATGCTAGATCCATCCGGCGATCTTCGACGGCTATCTCGACGGCAGCCTGATCGCGGCATTGGCGATGGAAGAGGGCGGCGAGGTCGTCGGGCTGAAGCGCGACGAGGCTATGGTGATGGCCTTCCGCGCCGGCGCCTTGGCGAGGAGCCTGTTAAAGCTCAGCCGACCTCGACGGTGGGAGTGAAGATATAGCCGGTGCCGCGCACCGTCTTGATCATCGTCGGCTTCTGCGGATCGTCCTCAAGCTTGCGGCGCAGGCGGCCGACCTGGACGTCGATGGTGCGATCGAACGGCCCGGCCTCGCGGTTGCGCGCGAGGTCGAGCAGCCGGTCGCGGCTCAGCACCTGGTTGGCGTTGTTGACGAAGGCGGCAAGGAGGTCGAACTCGCCGGTCGTCAGGCGGACCTCGCTGCCCGCCGGCGACACCAGCTCGCGGGTCGAGAGGTCGAGATCCCAGCCGGCGAAGCGTGCCTTCGAGCGGCTGCCCGAGGACGGCTTCTCGTTACTGCGGGCGGAGACGCGGCGCAGCACGCTTTTGACCCGCGCCAGCAGCTCGCGCAGATGGAATGGCTTGGGCAGGTAGTCGTCGGCCCCCATCTCCAGTCCGATGATGCGGTCGACGGTCTCGCCGCGCCCGGTGAGGATGATGATGCCGACATTCGAATCGCTGCGCAGCGCCTGGGCCAGGGTCAAGCCATCCTCGCCGCCCGGCAGCATGAGGTCGAGAATGACGAGATCGACCGTGTTCTGCGCGATGATGCGGCGCATCGCCGTGCCGTCATTGGCGGTGCTGACACGGTAGCCTTCGCCGACAAGATAATCCTGCACGACTTCGCAGATGTCGTTTTGGTCGTCGACGACGAGAATATGGGCTGTTTCGTTCATCGCGCTCGAATTTTACCGAGGTCTAGGGTGGTCACAATACCGCAAAGCCTATTATTAGCTAATATTTGGCGCGCAAGGCTGAGACCCCCCGAGTGGTTCGCTGCGGAGTCGATTTCTTACACGATTTCAGTCGCCTTGGCACGAAGCGATTGTGGGGCCCCCGCGGCCCGGCGGTTCAGCCGGCGGCGCGCGGAACGACCAGCCTGACACCCCAGCGGACGATCTCCAATTCGCCGACGCTTTCGAGGAAGCGGGCGCCGCCGGCATCGGTGAAGATCGAGCAGCGGAAGCGGTAGACGACCCCCTCGATCGTCAGCAGTCCCTGGTAGAGCGCGCTGGTGCCACCATCCTCGTAATCGAAGGTGCCGACCGGATCGCAGGCGACGTCGACCGATCCGGCGAGGCAGGCCGCCTGGCGACCGCCGCTCGCATCGGCGAGCAGCCGCTCGAGGCCGAAGCCGAAGCGGCTGGTCAGATAGGCATCGACGGCGTCGGAGGCGTCGCGCATGAGTCACCATCTTCTGGAAAGAGGGTCGAGCAGGCTAAACAGCCGGCGAGAACAATTCAAGAACATTTGTGCGTCGGCCTGCTGTCTGCCGCGGAGCGACGGGCGAGCGAGGGATGCATCGGCTTCGCCGGGCGTAGAACAAGGGCGCCAAACGCGGGCGGGGGCACCGCGGGCGTAGCATTGCGGCGCCTTGCTGCGGGGGGCGCGAACGTTTAGGTTCGCCGCCGGAGCTGACGCGGATGGTCACGGGGCGGCTGACATTCTTCGCTACGGTATTGGTGATCGCCGCCGCTTCCGGCCTCGCCTGGTATAACGCCGATCGCTGGTGGCCGGCGCCGGCCCCGCCGGGTCGCGGCAACCCGGCCAACGCGATCATCCCGGTCGTCGCCGGCGAGGTGGCACAGCGCGACGTCCCCATCTATCTCAGCGGTCTCGGCTCGGTGGTCGCGTTCAACACGGCGACGGTGAAACCGCAGGTCGACGGCAAGCTCATCCAGGTCAACTTCCAGGAGGGCCAGGACGTCAAGGCGGGCGACGTGCTGGCGCTGATCGATTCGCGCCCCTTCGAGGCGACGTTGCGCCAGATGGAGGCGAACCAGAAGCGCGACCAGGCGCAGCTCGTCAACGCGCGCGCCGATCTCGCCCGCTATCGCGACCTCTCGCGGCGTGATTTCGCCAGCCGGCAAAGCGTCGACACCCAGCAGGCGCAAGTCGGCCAGCTCGAGGCGACGGTCGCGTCCGACCAGGCGCAGATCGACAATGCCAGGGTCAATCTCGACTACACGACGATCCGCGCGCCCTTTGACGGCCGCACCGGCATACGCCTCGTCGATGCCGGCAATGTCGTCCATGCGACGGACACCACCGGCATCGTCATCGTGACGCAAGTCCAGCCGATCTCGGTGGTCTTCACGTTGCCGGCGGACAGCCTGCCCGCCGTTTCGCGCGCCGCCGCAGCGGGGCCGCTGCCGGTCCTCGCCTTCAGCCGCGACAATCAGACCAAGCTCGGCGAGGGCACGCTGGCTGTCATCGACAACGTGATCGACGCGACCACCGGTACGATCAAGATCAAGGCGACCTTCGCCAATAGCGAGCGCGCGCTGTGGCCGGGCCAGTTCGTCAACGCGCGGCTCCTCCTCGACACGCGGCGCAACGGCGTCGCGGTGCCGGCCGCGGTCGTCCAGCGTGGACCGCAGGGTACCTATGCCTTCGTCGTCAAGCCCGATCAGACCGTCGAGATGCGGCCGATCACCGTCGAGCAGGTGCAGGATGGCGCGGCGCTGATCGCCGAGGGGCTTAAGCCCGGCGAGCGGGTCGTCGTCGACGGCCAGTATCGCCTGCAGCCCGGCAGCAAGGTGGCGCCGAGCGGGCGCGGCACGTCGCCGCCGGGCGACGGGGACGGGGACGGGGTGGCGAAGACGGCGCCGGCGCAGCCCGTTGGCCAGCACCCCGGCAAGACGTCGTGAGCATATCGCAGCCCTTCATCGAGCGGCCCATCGCAACGTCGTTGCTAACGCTCGGCGTGCTGATGCTCGGCATTCT
>DATAQP010000485.1:0-2339 GCA_036264595.1 Allostellaceae bacterium | reverse complement strand
ACCGTCTGGTCTATGCGATGTTCGCCGTGGTGCTGGCCAAGCAGTTCTTCCCGACGACCGATCCCTCGGTGTCGTTGCTGCTCAGCCTCGGCACGTTCGCCCTCGCCTGGCTGGTGCGCCCGATCGGCGCGCTGGTGATTGGCGCCTATGCCGACCGCGTCGGACGCAAGCCGGCGCTGGTCCTCTCGGCCGGGCTGATGATGGCGGGCACCCTGCTGACCGGGCTGCTGCCGCCCTATGCCTCGATCGGGCTGGCGGCGCCGCTGCTGATGATGGTTGCCCGCTTGCTGCAGGGCTTCTCGGCCGGCGGCGAGTTCGGCAGCGCCACCGCGATGCTGGCCGAGCAGGACCCGGCGCGACGCGGCTTCTTCGCCAGCCTGCAATGGTCGGCCTCGGGCCTCGCCGTCTTCCTCGCCGCGACTTCGGCCTATGCCATCAATTCGCTGCTGACGCCGGATGAGGTGGCGTCCTGGGGCTGGCGCCTCCCGTATCTCTTCGGCCTGCTGATCGGCCCGGCCGCCTGGTACATCCGCAGCCGCGGCGAGGAGACGCCGGAGTTCCTCGCCACCGACATGGCGAGCAATCCGCTGGTCGAGGTGTGGTCGCGCGACAAGACGCGCGTGCTGCTCGGTGCCGGCGTCGTCGCCGCCGGCGCGGCCGGCAGCTACACCATCAACTACATGCCGACCTTCGCCGCGACGCAGCTCCATATGGGGCCGACCACGGCGCTGGTCGGCACCATCGCCGCCGGAATCGTCAACACGCTGCTGCCGCCGCTTTTCGGTTATCTCTCGGACATCTATGGGCGGTTTCGGGTGATGGGCATCTTCGGCGTGCTCGGGCTGCTGCTGATCTATCCGCTCTTCCTCTGGGTCCTCGCCAGCCCGACGCTTGGGACGCTGATCGCCATCCAGGCGCTGGTCGGGCTGGTGTTCTATTGCGGCTATTACGCCACCGTGCCGTCCTTCCTCGCCGAGCTCTTCCCGACGCGGCGCCGCACCACCGCCATCTCGATCGCCTATGTGCTGGCGCAGATCGTCTTCGGCGGGGTGACGCCGCTGGTGGTCAGCGCGCTGATCGGCGCAACCGGCAATCCCGCGGCGCCCGGGCTTTACCTCGCCGCGGTGACCGCGCTGAGCCTCGCCTGCCTGGCGGCGTGCTGGCGGCTCAAGGCGGCGGATGCGCGACTCGGGATCGTGGTCGCGACGGGCTGAGGGGGCCGGCGCGCCCGCCGGTGGAACAGAGACGGCCGCAACTGGCGTTGACGTTTCCACGGAACCTAGCGAGGCCTGTCATGAGCACAATCCTCCTCATCATCCTGATCATCCTGCTGATCGGCGCCCTCCCAAGCTGGCCGTACAGTGCCGGCTGGGGCTATTACCCGAGCGGCGGTCTTGGCATCGTTCTGATCATCCTCATCGTCCTGCTGGTGAGTGGCCGCATCTAGCCGATCGCCATGGACAGCGGCGAGTGCGGGGCGATGGTGGAGACGGCGGCGCGCAACCTCGCCTTCGTCGCCCGGCTGCTGGCGCACCGGCCGATTCCGAAGGGCGAGAAAGAGTCCGGCTGACCGCTCAGCCGGTGCCGGTTGCCGCCGCCAGAAAGGCGGCGATCTTCGCCGTATCCTTGATGCCGGGGGCGCTCTCGACCCCCGACGAGACATCGACCGCCCTTGCACGGGTTAGCCGCACGGCCTCCGCGACATTGCCGGCGGTGAGGCCGCCGGACAGCATCCACGGCAGGTCCCAGTTGCGCCCGGCGATCAGCCGCCAGTCGAAGACGAGCCCGTTGCCGCCGGGCCGAGCATCGGCGCGGCGCGGCGGCCTTGCGTCGAAAAGCAAGCGGTCGGCGACGGCGAGATAGGGATCGGCGGCGGCGACGTCGGCGGGATCGCCGATCGGCAGCGCCTTCATCACCGGACGGGCGAAGCGCGCCTTCACCGCGGCGACGCGCGCCGGGCTCTCGCCGCCATGCAGCTGCAGGAGGTCGAGCGGCGCGACCGCCAGCACCGATTCGATCGTCGCATCGTCGGCATCGACGAAGAGCCCGACGCGGGTGACGCCGGCGGGCACCGCCTTGCACAATTCGGCGACGCGCGCGGCGGCGACGTTGCGCGGGCTCTTCGCATAGAAAACGAAGCCGAGAGAAGCGGCGCCGCCGGCGATGGCGGCGGCGACGGCGGACGGCTCGGAGAGGCCGCAGATCTTGACGGCGACGCTCAGCGTGCGATCTCCGCGCGGATGGCGCTGGCGGCGGCGGCGGGATCAGGCGCCGCGGTAATCGGCCGGCCGATGACGAGATAATCGGCCCCGGCATCGAGCGCCTGGCGCGGCGTCATC
>DATAQP010000430.1:0-3799 GCA_036264595.1 Allostellaceae bacterium | reverse complement strand
CCGAAGGTATCGAGGTGGCGGGGGCTTGGCTCGATAACGGCTTGCTCCATATCGATCTTGTCCGCCCGTCGCTGGAAAGCCGGGTGCGCACCATCGAGATCCGGCAGACCGCCACCGATGGCCAGCGCAAGGTCGACGTCGCTGCGGGCGGAACTCGCAGATGACCTATTTCCCCGCCCGGGAAGCGAAGCTGACCAAGTTCCCCGTGGGAAGCGTTAAACACTTTAGACTATCATCTAGAGGCCGAGGCGACGGCCCTCAAAAGCGGCGCGCCGGCAGTTGCGAAAGGGTAAGCACGTGAACCAGGTAGAGAAGCTGCGGCATATTTCGCCCCAGGAATTCATCACGCTCGGCATCCAGGCGGTCGCCTATGTCAAGCGCGTCACCGTCAACGATACGGTGGCTTTCGCCATCCATGCGGCGGACGGCACGCAGCTCGCCTTGCTGCCCGACCGCGACACCGCCGTCGCGACGGTTCGTCAGAACGACATCGAGCCGGTCAGCGTCCACTAGTCGATAACAGGCAGGACCGGCCGGCCCGCCGCAGCTCGCTCAGGCTGCGGCGCTTGCCGTGCCGTCGGTGAGTAGCGCATAGAGCGCATCGGCATTGTCGGTGCCGCGCAGCTTCTCGCAGATCGCCGGGCTGCGCAGCAGGCGCGAGACGCGCGCCAGCGCCTTGAGATGGTCGGCACCGGCATCCTCGGGGGCGAGCAGGACAAAAATCAAATCGACCGGGCGATCGTCGACCGCGGCGAAATCGATCGGCTTGTCGAGCCGGGCGAAGAGTCCGTGCAGACGACGCAGCTCGCTCAATTTGCCGTGCGGAATGGCGATGCCCATGCCGAGCCCGGTCGAGCCCAGCCGCTCGCGCTCGACCAGCACCTCGTAGATCCGCCGCTCCGGCAGGCCGACGAGGGGCGCGGCACGACGCGCCAGCTCCTGCATTGCCTGTTTCTTCCCGGCGACGCGCAGCGTGGCGATCACACTGGCGGGCGTGATGAGATCGGAGATATCCATCGACACTACGCCTAAGACTTGCTGTTGTCGCCTGCTGCCGCGCCGTTCAGATCGGGATCCACCCAGCCGATATGGCCGTCCCTGCGCCGGTAAACGACATTGAGGCCCCCGTGTGCCCGATTGCGGAAGATAAAGCTCGGGACATCCGCCAGATCCATTCGCATCACCGCCTCCCCGACGGTCAGGCTGGGAATCTCGCACGTCATCTCGGCGACGATCACCGGCTGGTCGGAAGCCGGCTCGTCGGGACCTTCGGCCAGCGTCCCGATGCGGTCCTCGTGCTCCTCGGTCTCCTCGGCGAGCACGTAGCTGCGCGCCGACAGGCTCTCGGCCACCGCCTCGTGCGTCTGGCCCTGGCGGTCGCGCAGGCGACGCTTGTAGCGACGGATACGCTTGGCGATATGCTCGGCGGCGCTGTCGAACGCGGCATAGGCATCCGCCGCCATGGCCTGGCCCTGGACGAGGATGTCGCGGCGCAGGTGCACCGATAGATCGGAGCGGATGAGATTGCCCTGGCGCGAGAACACGGCATGGGCCTCGATCGCCTTCTCGAAGTACTTGTCGACGATGGCCGAGAGCGAGGTCTCGACATGGATGCGCAGTGCGTCGCCGACGTCGATCTGCTTGCCCTTTACGGAAAGCTGCATGTTTGTCGTTTTACTTGCCTGGGGTCGGTCGCCGATCAGCTTAGAGCAGATCGCCCCGACCTTGAGAAGGCGACCCTACGAGTCCGCATCCGGCGAGTCAAGCGCCCCCCAAAGCGTCCCCGCGGTTGACATTTCGACGCCGCCCAAATGACACGGAACGGTCCGCCGGCCGCGCGTCAGAGCCCCATCGTCTTCTCGCGTCGACGCTGCACCGAGGATGGAATACGTAATGATTCCCGATACTTGGCGACGGTTCGTCGGGCGATGTCGACGCCATCCTTCGACAGGATGTCGACGATGCGCTCGTCCGACAGCACCTCGCTGCCGGCCTCGGCGTCGATCAGCGTCTTGATGCGGAAACGGACGGCCTCGGCCGAATGGGCGTCGCCGCCGCTCGAGGCCTGGATCGAGGAGGTGAAGAAGTATTTCAGCTCGTAGATGCCGCGCGGCGTCATCATGAACTTGTTGGTGGTGACGCGGCTCACCGTGCTCTCGTGCATGTTGATGGCGGCGGCGATGTCGCGCAGGATCAGCGGCCGCAAGAATTGCACGCCGTGCTGGAAGAAGGCGCTTTGCTGATTAACGATCTCGCTGGCGACGCGCAGGATGGTGATCGCCCGCTGGTGCAGCGACTTGACCAGCCAGTTGGCCGATTGCAGCCGCTCGGCGAGATACTCCTTGTCGGCCTTGCGGCTGGCGCCGCGCGACACCGTCGCATAGTAGCGGTTGTTGACGAGGACGCGCGGCAGCGTCTCGCTGTTGAGCTCGACGAGCCAGGTACCGTGCGGCTGCGGCCGCATGATGATGTCGGGCACGACGATCTGCGCGGTGACCGGATCGAGGGCGAGGCCCGGCTTGGGGTCGAGCGCCTTGATCTCGGCGATCATGTCGGCGAGGTCGGCGGCATCGACGCCGCACAGCCGCATCAGGCCGGCGCCGTCGCGCGAAGCGAGCAGCGGCAGATTGTCGAGCAGGGTCTGCATCGCGGGATCGAGACGGTTGCGCTCGCGCAGCTGCAGGGCGAGGCACTCGGCGAGGTTGCGTGCGAAGATGCCGGGCGGATCGAAGCGCTGCAGCCGCGCCAGCACGGCTTCGACGCGGGCGACGTCGCAGCCGAGTATCGCCGCGACGCTGACGAGGTCGTCGGTGAGATAGCCGGCATCGTCGAGCAGGTCGATGAGATAGGCGCCGATCATGCGATCGATCGGCTCAACGATCTCGAGCCCAAGCTGCGCCACCAGGTGATCGCGCAGGTTCTCCGGATGGGCGCGGCCCTGATCGAGCCCGGCCAGGCTGTCGACCCCCTCGTCGGGCCGGCCGTTGCGCTGGCGCCATGCCTCGGGATCGCCGGCGAGATCGAAATCGCCTTCGCCCTCGCTGCCGGAAGTCGCATCCCACTGATCGACATCCTCGCCGGCGAGCGGCGGCTCGGCGATGCCGAGCCCGGCCTGCTCGGAGCGCGTTGGCATCCCCGCATCGGCGGCTGCGTCGCGTTCGGCGACGACCGTCGGGCTGCCTTCGGGATCGCTTTCGTCGCGATCGAGGAGAGGATTCTGCTCGAGCTCCTGCTCGACGAAGCCGGCGAGCTCGATATTCGACATCTGCAGCAGCTTGATGGCCTGCTGCAGCTGCGGCGTCATGACGAGCGCCTGCGTCTGCCGAAGGTCGAGCCGCTGAGAGAGTGCCATGGTTAAAGGCTTATAGGCTAAACCTTTCCCCGAGGTAAACCCGGCGAACGTCGACATCGGCGACGATCTCCGAGGGGGCACCCTCCATGAGCACCCTTCCCTCATGCAGGATATAGGCGCGGTCGACGATCTCGAGCGTCTCGCGCACGTTGTGGTCGGTGATCAGCACGCCGATGCCGCGATCCTTGAGATGGGCGACGAGATCGCGGATATCGTTAACGGCGATCGGATCGATGCCGGCCAGCGGCTCGTCGAGCAGAACGAAATGCGGCTGCGTCGCCAGGGCGCGGGCGATCTCGACACGCCGCCGCTCGCCGCCCGACAGCGCCAGAGACGGCGTGCGGCGCAGATGCGAGATGCCGAACTCCGCCAGCAGCTCGTCGCACATCAGGTCGCGCGTGTCGTGGTCCGGCTCCACCACCTCCAGCGCCGCCTTGATATTCTGCT
>DATAQP010000410.1:0-3715 GCA_036264595.1 Allostellaceae bacterium | reverse complement strand
GCGGGTCGGCTTCGGGGTCGATGGCTTGGTCTGCAGCGCCACCTTGTTCATGAAGCCTGATGTGTCGTCGGCGAGGAGGAGCGGCGCCGCCTCGGCGACCGCCGCCGTCAGCGCCTCGACCCAGACCATCTCTTCGGCAGGGAAATTCTGCAGCACATAGGCCAGCACGAGTTCCTTGGCGCCGGGATGGCCGATGCCGATGCGCAGGCGCCAATAGTCGTTGGCGAAGAGCGCGTCGATCGAGCGCAGCCCGTTATGCCCGGCGGCGCCGCCGGCGCGCTTGACGCGCAGCTTGCCCTCGGCGAGGTCGAGCTCGTCATGGATGACGGCGACCTCCCCCGGCTCGAGCTTGAAGAAGCGCGCCGCCGCGCCGACCGATTCGCCTGATTCGTTCATGAAGGTCTGCGGCTTCAGCAGCATCACCCGCTGGCCGGCGATCATCCCCTCGGCGAACAACCCCTTGAAGCGCTCCTTGAGCGCCGGAAAGGAATGGCGGCGGACGATCTCGTCCACCGCCATGAAGCCGATATTGTGCCGCGTGCGCGCATAGCGGGGCCCGGGATTGCCGAGCCCGACGATGAGACGCATCAGCTCTTCTTGTCGCCGCCGCCTTTCGGGGCCGGAGCCCCGGGCTTCGCGGCAGCACCGGCGGCAGGCGCCGCTCCGGCGGAACCCGGCGCCGCGCCGGCACCGGCACCCGTCGGCGCCACGGTCGGCGCGCCTTCGAGGACGCCGGCTTCGGCGGCCGCTGCGGCGGCTGCGGCCGCCGCAGCTCCGGCGGCCTGCTCTTCGCGCACCACGGTCGGGGCGGCGATCGAGGCGATGGTGAAGTCGCGCTCAGTGATCGCCGAGGCGGTACCTTCGGGCAGCTTCACCTGGTTGATATGGATGCTGTCGCCGATATCGATACCGTCGAGATCGACGGTGAGGAACTCGGGGATGCTGTCGGCCCGGCACACGAGATCGATCTCGTGGCGCACGACGTTGACGATGCCGCCGCGCTTCAGCCCGGGCGCCTTGTCCTGGTTGATGAAGCGAACGGGCACGCCGACCGTGACCTTGGTGTTCGGGCCGACGCGCATGAAATCGACATGCAGCGCCTGCTCGTTGACCGGGTGCAATTGCACGTCGCGCGGCAAGGTGCGGTGCGTCGCGCCGTCAAGCGTGACGTCGAGCAGCTTGGCGAAGAAGCCGGGTTTGCGCAGCACGCGGTCGAACTCGCGCGGGTCGAGGCTGACGAGCACGGGTTCCTTCTTGTCGCCATAGATGACGGCGGGGACACGACCGGCGCGACGCGTGGCACGGGCGGCCCCTTTCCCAGCCCGTTCGCGCGTCTCGGCGCGGATAGTGGCGATCTCTGCCATGACACTCTCCTTCAATGGCGGCCCGGCGCCCGATGCGCCGGCTTGCCGCGTCCGACGCCGGCCTCCAGGGGTGCCGTGCGCCGCTTACGTCCCCAAGACGGTAGGGACGAAACTCTAATCGAACAGGCCCCTAATCAAACAGACTGGAGACCGAGCGCTCCTCGCTGATTCGCTGGACCGCCTCGGCCATCAGCGGCGCGATCGACAGCTGGCGGATGTTGCGCGACACCCGTACCGCCTCGGTGGCGAGGATGCTGTCCGTCGTCACCAGCGTCTCGAGCGGCGAGGAGACGACGCGCGCCACGGCGCCGCCCGACAGCACGCCATGCGAGACATAGGCGGAGACAGCGGAGGCACCGGCCTCGGTCAGCGCCTCGGCGGCGTTGCACAGCGTTCCCGCGCTGTCGACGATGTCGTCTACGAGGATGCAGCGGCGGCCCTTGACGTCGCCGATGATGTTCATCACCTCGGAGACGCCGGCCCGTTCGCGGCGCTTATCGATGATGGCGAGGTCGGCGTCAAGCCGCTTGGCGATGGCGCGCGCCCGGACGACGCCGCCGACATCGGGCGAGACGATGACGAGATCCTCGCCGTTGTGGCGCTCCTTGATGTCCTTGATGAAGACAGGGGCCGCGAACAGGTTGTCGGTCGGAATGTCGAAGAAACCCTGGATCTGCCCGGCATGGAGATCGACGGTGAGCACCCGGTCGGCGCCCGCCGCGGTGATCATGTTGGCGACCAGCTTGGCCGAGATCGGCGTGCGCGCCGCCGATTTGCGATCCTGCCTGGCATAGCCGTAATAGGGGATGACCGCGGTGGCGCGCCGCGCCGAGCTGCGCCGCAACGCGTCGAGCGTGATCAGCAGCTCCATCAGATTGTCGTTGACCGGAAAGGAGGTCGACTGGATGACGAAGACATCCTCGCCGCGCACGTTCTCCTGGATCTCGACGAAGATCTCCATGTCGGAGAAGCGCCGCACGCTGGCCTTGGTCAGCGGCAGGTTGAGATAAGTCGAGATGGCTTCGGCAAGTGGCCGATTGCTATTGCAGGTAAGGATTTTCATCGCGATATCAATATGCTAGCGCCCGCGCGGCACGGCCGGAACTGGCGCGGGCGGAGCGCGGCGGACAATATCAAAGCGGATCAGGGCTGTAAACAAGCTGTCACGGGCTATTCCCTCTGCCCCTGCGGGAGAGGGAGGGGACCCGCGCAGCGGGGAGGGTGAGGGGTTTGCCACCACGAGGGAGAAGCGGCATCAAACCCCTCACCTCCCCATTGCTGCGCAATGGGCCCCTCCTCTCCCGCAAGGGGAGAGAAGAATTGAATCTTCCTCAGCCCTTGCCGCCGGTCTTCTTCAGGTGGTCGAGCAGCGCGACGATGCCGTCGGCCGCCGATTTGGCGACGGCATAGGCGACGTCGCCCCAGCGCCCGTCCAGGCTGCCGGCGGCGATCGCGTTTTCCTGGTTGACCTGGCCGATCTGGCTGCCGTCGGGGTCGAGCAGCGTCCAGCTCACCGTCACCGTCTGCTTGCCTTCGGCGGCCGGCGCCAAGGTGACCTTGCCGGCGACGGTGAAATGCTTGCCGGCGGAATCGGCGCCCTCGGCGACCGAGACGCTCGCCTGACGCAGGGCGAGCTCCATGGCACGGGCGAGCGAACGCGTGCCGTCGCCGGGCGCGCCGGTCACCGGCGACACGGCGACGCGCTGCTCGGTATCGACGCCGACCGCGCCTTCCTCCTGCAGCATCTCGGCGATCGCCGGGGCGGCGGCGGCGACCAGCTCCTTGAGCAGCGTCTCATCGCCGGCGCGCCAGCGCGCCGAGCTGCTTTCGGTCGCCTGGTCGTAGGTCCCGGCGGCGCTGCCGTCGGGTCCGCGCAGCTCCCAATGCAGCGTGATGCGGGCGTGATCGCCGGATAGCGGCCGTTCCTCCGCCGTTCCGGCGAGCACGTAGCTGCCGCGATTGGAGACCTGGGTCGAGGCGGGAACGTCGGCATTGCGCAGTGCGTCAGCCATCGCCGCGGCGAGCGGCACCGGACCGCCGCCGATCGGCTGCACGACGATGCCGGCGCTGTCCTTGAGCGTCATGATCGGCGCATCGGGCGGCGGTGCGTCCTCGGCGAAAGGCTGCGGCAGCGGCTGGCACGCGGCGAGGACGAGGAGTAGGGTGAGGCCGCCGGCGCTCAGCGCCCGTGACGGCGCCCGCCTCATGCCGCCGATAATATCGCGCATCCGACCATCGCCCCGATGATGCAGGCGAGCAGGAAGAGGATGAGATACGGCACGTCGCGGCGCTTCCATGCTCAGTTGACGACGAAATCGAGCGCCGCCTTGGACAACGGCCGCGAGCCCGAC
>DATAQP010000395.1:0-2438 GCA_036264595.1 Allostellaceae bacterium | reverse complement strand
CGGTCCTGTGAACGGCCATGGACGCGGCGTTCGTCGGCTTCTCATTGTCAACCCTTACCCATGGCCGTTCACAGGACCGGCGCCATCAGTTGCGGATCGACGTTCAACACACCCTCCTGGCCGACGTCAAAGGTTTCGTTCGGTCGGCTGAGAAAACGCAAGCGCAGACCCCCGTCTCGAGCAACTCCCTACCGTCGCCGGTACTAGCTGCGCGATCTCAACCGTCGGCCGGCGCCGCTGCCAGCAACCCGCGCGGCAGGAGGCGGAAGAACAGCGGGGCGATGAAGATGACGAGGAGGATGCGGCTGAGCTGGTGGGTCGAGACGAACGGTGCGTCGATGCCGAGGCTGAGAGCGACGATGCTCATCTCGGCGAGCCCGCCCGGCGCGTAGGCGAGAAGGAGAGCGGCGACCGGCAGGCCGGTGAGGGCGCCGACGACGAGGCTGCACAAGGCGGTGTTGGCGAGCATCATCAGCGCGCTGCCGGTGCCGATGAAGACGATGCGGCCGAGGGCGCGCGGCCTGACCCCGGCGAAGCGCGCGCCGAGCCCCGACCCGATGCCGATCTGGGCGAGCAGGACGAGCAGCGGCGGCACGCGAAAGGCGGTGAAGCCGGCGACATGGATGATGGCGCTCAGCGCCATCGAGCCGGTGAGGAAGGGCGCCGGCAGGCGCAGCAGCTTGCCGAGCAGCGTGCCGAGAAGGCCGCACGCGACCAGCAGCACCCAGTCGAGCGGCGAGATCTGCGCGAAGCCCCCGGTGAAGACGACGGCCGGCGGCATGTAGCCGGCGAAGAGGCGGAAGGAGAGCGGAATGGTGAAGACGACGATGATCATACGCCAGGCATGGCTGAGCGCGATGGCGCGGTCGTCGCCGCCCATGGCATGGCCGATCGCCGTCATCTCGTTGAGGCCGCCCGGCATCGCCATGAAATACGAGGTCACCCGGTCGTAGCCGCCGAAGCGGCGCAGATAGGCGAAGACGATCGTCGCGGTGATGCCGATATAGGCGAGAATGGCGGCAAGCGAGATCAGCCACTCGCCCGCCTGCAGCAGCATCGAGGCGGTGAAGCCGCTGCCGATCATGATGCCGAGCAGGGCGATCAGCCCATTGCGCAATCTCGCCGGACTGTGCAGCTTGGCCCCGAGCAGGGCGGCGACCATGGTGAAGCTGAGCGAGCCGAGCATCCAGGGCAGCGGCATGCGCAGCGTGTAGAAGACCGAGCCGCCGATCGCGCCGAGGCCGAGGGCGGCGATCGTCTTCAGCACGCTTGTCCGCCAGCTTGGCGCCGTCCACTCACCATCCCGCCGGCCCGGCCATGCCGGTCAGCCGGTATAGCGGCCGAGCCGCACCGCGGTCGAGCCGCGCGTCAGCCGACGCGACGGCATGATGAGGACGCAATCGTCGTAAGGCGTCACCACTGCCTTGTCGCCGTCATAGCCGATCAGCGTGCCCTTCTTGCCGAGCATCTCCATGCCGGTATAGGGGCCGGCGAAGGTGAATTTGTCGGCCTCGATGGTGATCGCCGCGGTGACGGTGATGACGCGCTGGCGCGGGGTTTTCGTCACCGGATGCTCGGCGGCGAAGGCGGGATCGAGCACATCGAGCACGGCGAGGAAGCTCAGCGTCGTCGCCAGCGCGACCTCCTCGGAGCTCTTCTCCCAATGCTGGCCGCATTCGATGAGCAAGGCCGTCTTGTGCGATTTGGGATCGCCGAAGCCGCCATAGTCGCGCATGCGCCGCCCGGCGGCATGGCCTTCGTCGCGCACGATGAGCTCGGGAATGCCGACCTTGTGGGCGAGGGCGAGCGACTTGTCGAGCATGCCGGCCATCATCAGCGGCGGCGTCGCATGCTGCATCGAGTGGATATCGAGGAGATAGTCGGCACGGTCGACGGCGGGGCGGAACTCGCGGGCGCGGCGCGTTTCCGCGGTGTTGCGCGTCCCCTCGAGTGTCGCCACATCCCACACCCGATTGATGTCCTCGTCGACGAAGCGCGAGGCGTTCGGATTGTGCTTGTCGAAGGTGTGATAGGCGGCGACGTTGAGGAAGCTCAAGGTCAACATGCCGCGCGTCGGCCGCACCTTGTTCTTGAAGAGGAAATCGACGGCGATGGCGCCGCACAGTTCGTTGCCATGGGTCACCGCGTTGACCATGACATGGGGGCCCGGCTTGCCGCTGTCGAAGGTGGTGACATAGGGGATGCCGGTATTGCCTTCGCGATAGGCGGAAATATCAGGCGGCGTCAGCTCTACCTTGTAGGTCTCTTCGGGCACGGCTCGCACCTTCTGCTGTGGATCGGATAGGGATGGCCGAAGATTAGGGCGGGCGCGGGGGGCGGCCAAGGCTTTTCGGGAGGCTTTATGCGAGGCCCCGCCAAGGGGTAAGCTTGCCCGGAGCCGCGACCGAGGATCGCGCTCGTCGCCGGCTCCCCCAAGG
>DATAQP010000394.1:0-5766 GCA_036264595.1 Allostellaceae bacterium | reverse complement strand
AAGCATATCGGCGCGCAACGATAACCGGCCGAGGCGCGCTCGAGATCGCAACAACCGCCCTCCCCTCTGCTGCGCCAAAGGAGATCCGCGTGCGGGTTGCCGATCTGCTCAAGCCGGACAGCGTGATCGCCGAATTGCGCGGCGCCGACAAGCGGCAGGTGTTGCGCGAGCTTGCTCGCCGCGCCGCGCCCTTGGTCAATATCCCAGAGATGACGGTGCATGCCGCCCTGCTGGCGCGCGAGAGGCTGGGGTCGACGGGCGTCGGCGCAGGGGTTGCCATACCGCACGCCCGCATTCCCGGCCTGAGCGCGCCGCACGGCCTCTTCGCGCGTCTCGCGCGGCCCATCACTTTCGACGCGATCGACGGGCAACCAGTCGATCTCATCTTTCTGCTCCTCGTGCCGGAAGGCGCCGGCAGCGACCATCTGGCGGCGCTCGCCTGCGTGTCGCGCACGCTGCGCAACCCGGCGACGGCCAAGCTGCTGCGCGGCAGCACCGACGCCGCGGCGCTCCATGCCATCCTGACCGAGACGCGCGATGACTGAGCCAGCCGGCAACCGCAAGCGGGCGGAGTTGCCGATGCACCGACAG
Source organism: Allostellaceae bacterium (assembly GCA_036264595.1). GTDB lineage: Bacteria > Pseudomonadota > Alphaproteobacteria > ATCC43930 > CGMCC-115725 > URHD0088. The sequence goes on along the minus strand of DATAQP010000394.1, from coordinate 5,175 downwards.
CGCTGACCATGATGAGCCTCACGCCCCGCGATCGCGAACAGCGGCCGTCGCCGGAGGCTCTGCTGCAATCCGTCACCAGCGAGCATCGCGGTCGCCTTAAGATCTTTCTCGGCGCCGCCCCCGGCGTCGGCAAGACCTATGAAATGCTGCAGACGGCGCGCGCCCGCAAGGCGGAGGGCGTCGATGTCGTCATCGGCGTCGTCGAGACACATGGCCGCAAGGAGACCGAGGCGCTCCTTGCCGGCTTCGACATCATTCCGCGCCGCCACATCACCTACAAGGACCGCCTGCTCGACGAGATGGATATCGACGCCGTGCTGGCGCGGCGACCCAAGCTCGTCCTTGTCGACGAGCTTGCCCATACCAACGCGCCGGGCAGCCGCCACCCCAAGCGCTATCTCGACGTCGAGGAGCTGATCGCCGCCGGCATCGACGTCTACACCACGCTCAACATCCAGCATGTCGAGAGCCTCAACGACGTCGTCGCGCAGATCACCCGCATCCGCGTCCGCGAGACGCTGCCCGACAGCGTGCTCGACAAGGCCGATGAGATCGAGCTCGTCGATCTGACGCCGGACGACCTCATCCAGCGCCTCGCCGAGGGCAAGGTCTACGTTTCCCATCAGGCCGAGCGCGCCCTCAAGCATTACTTCCAGCCCGGCAATCTTACGGCGCTGCGCGAGCTGGCGCTGCGCCGCACCGCGCAGCGCGTCGACGAGCAGATGCTGAGCTACATGCGCGCCCATGCCATTCCGGGGCCCTGGGCGGCGGGCGACCGGCTGCTCGTCTGCGTCAGCGAGAGCCCGGCTTCGCTCGCCCTCGTTCGCCACACCAGGCGGGTCGCCGATCGGCTCGGCGCCAAATGGACGGCGATCTATGTCGAGACCGCACGCTATCACCACCTCAGCGAGGCTGAGCGCAATCGCATCGCCGAAAGCCTGCGTCTCGCCGAGAAGCTCGGCGCCGAAACGCTGACGATTCCCGGACGGCGCATCGCCGAGGAGCTCGTCGCCTACGCGCAGGCCAACAACGTCACCCAGATCGTCATCGGCAAGTCGCATCGCCCGCGCTGGTTCGAGCTGCTGCACGGCTCGGTCGTCCACGAGCTGACGCGCAGCGCCGGCCACATCAGCGTCCTGGTGATCGCCGGCCAGGAGGAGAGAGCCGGCCCGGCGTCCCAATCGGTATCGACCGCCGAGGCCGAGCAGCCCTTCGAGCTGCTGCCCTATGCAGTGAGCAGCCTCTTCGTCGTCGTCGCTCTCGGGGTGGGGCTGGCGCTCAGGCAGTTCCTCACCGTTTCCAGCCTGTCGCTGGCCTTCCTCATCGCAGTGCTGGCGAGCGCGATCCGCTATGGGCTCTTCCCTTCGCTCTTCGCCTGCATCGTCAGCGTCCTCGCCTACAACTTCTTCTTCCTCCCGCCGATCTACACCTTCACCATCGCCGACCCCGAGAACGTCGTCACATTGTTCTTCTTTCTCGTCGTCGCCATCATCACCAGCAATCTCACCGCGCGCATGCGCAGCCAGGCGGTTACCGCGCGGCTGCGCGCCAGGACGACGGCCGAGCTATACGCCTTCAGCCGCAAGCTCGCCGGCATCGTCGAGCTCGACGATCTGCTGTGGGCGACCTCCTACCAGATCGCCTCGATGCTGAAGCTGCGCGTCGTCATGCTGCTCCCCGAAGGCACCGACGGCAGCATCGCCGTGCGCGGCGGCTATCCGCCGGAGGACGAGCTCGACGAGGCCGATCTCGCGGCGGCACGCTGGAGCTGGGACCGCAACAGGCCGGCGGGACGCGGCGCCGATACGCTCCCCGGCGCCAAGCGGCTCTTCCTGCCGCTGCGCACCGGGCGCAGCACGGTCGGCGTGCTCGGCATCGACCGCGAGACGCCCGGCCCGCTGCTGACGCCCGACGAGCAGCGCCTGCTCGATGCGCTCGCCGATCAGGCCGCCGTCGCCATCGAGCGCATCAAGCTCGTCGCCGATGTCGACGAGGCGCGCATCCTCGCCGAGACCGAGCGGCTGCGCTCCGCCTTGCTGACCTCGATCTCGCACGATCTGCGCACCCCGCTCTCCTCCATCCTCGGCGCGGTGACCAGCCTCAGGAGCTATGGCGAGCTCTACGGCCAAAGCGAGCGCGACGAGCTGATCTCGACGATCCAGGACGAGGCCGAGAGGCTCAACCGCTTCGTCACCAACCTGCTCGACATGACCAAGATCGAGGCCGGCGTGCTCCAGCCCAATCTGGCAATGATCGATCTCGGCGAGATCGTCGGCACCGTGCTGGAGCGCGCGCGCAAGGTTCTGGTGAACCACCGCGTCACCGTCGACCTCGCCGCCGACCTGCCGATGCTGCGCGTCGATTTCGTGCTCTTCGAGCAGGTCCTCTTCAATCTTCTCGACAACGCGGCGAAATATGCCCCGCCAGGCACGGCGGTCACGCTGCGCGGGGAGCGGCGCGGCGACTGGGTAGCGATCGAAATCCTCGACGAGGGCGGCGGCATCGACCCCGAGCATCTCAGCCATATCTTCGAGAAATTCTACCGCATCCGCCGTGCCGACCGGCAGCGCGCCGGCACCGGGCTCGGACTCGCCATCTGCCGCGGCTTCGTCGAGGCGATGGGCGGCACCATCACGGCGGCCAATCGCAGCGACCGCAGCGGCGCTGTCTTCACCGTCATGCTGCCCATTCCCGCGGATACAAATTCATGAGCGCCAGCCCCGTCACCGTTCTCGTCGTCGACGACGAGCCCCCGATCCGCCGCTTGCTGCGCACCAGCCTGAGCGCCCAGGGCTATCGCATCGTCGAGGCCGACAACGCCGCGGCGGCCCTCGCCGAGATCCGCAACCACGAGCCGGATGTCGTCATCCTCGATCTCGGTCTGCCCGACGCCGACGGGCTCAGCGTCATCGAGACGGTGCGGCGCAGCTCGGCGGTGCCGATCATCGTGCTCTCGAGCCGCAGCGACGAGCGCGGCAAGGTCGAGGCGCTCGATCTCGGCGCCGACGATTATCTCACCAAGCCCTTCGGCATGGCCGAGCTGGTCGCCCGCATCCGGGCGGCACTGCGCCATCGGCTGCAGGTCGACGGCGCCGAGGCAGTCTTCCAGAGCGGCGATCTCAGCGTCGATCTCGTCCGTCGCATCGTCCGCGTCAAGGACGAGGAGGTCAAGCTCTCGCCCAAGGAATACGACATCCTGCGGCAGCTCGTCCTGCATGCCGGTAAGGTGCTGACCCACAAGCACCTGCTGCGCGAGGTGTGGGGTCCGGCGACCGAGGACGTGCAGTACCTGCGCATCTATATCCGGCAGTTGCGGCAGAAGCTCGAGGCCGATCCCGAGCGGCCGCGCCTCATCCTCACCGAGGCGGGGGTCGGCTATCGTCTGACCGCGCCGTGAGTTCGACCGCTTCGGCGGTTGCCCTCGTCGATTATTTGCTCTTTGATGCGCAGCGGGAAAACCGGGAGAACCGCCAATGCTGAAGATTTGGGGCCGCGCCAACTCGTCGAACGTGCAGAAGGTGCTGTGGACCTGCGAGGAGATCGGCCTCGCATTCGAGCGCATCGACGCCGGCGGCAGCTTCGGCAAGACCAACGAGCCGGCGTATCTCGAGATGAACCCCAACGGGCTGGTACCGACCGTCGAGGACGGATCGACGATCATCTGGGAATCCAACACGATCATGCGCTATCTCGCCAGCAAGCATGGGGCGACCAAGCTTTATCCGACCGACCTGGTGCAGCGCACCCATGTCGAGCGCTGGATGGACTGGCAGGCCGCCTCGCTCAGCCCGCCGATGACGCCGCTGCTCTTCGGCTATTACCGGACGGCGCCGGAAAAGCGCGACATGAAGGCGCTCGAGGAGGCAAGGCAGAAATCGATCGCCGTATGGACCATCCTCGAAGGCGCCCTCGGCAGCAAAGGCTACATCGCCGGGCCGGAGCTCACCCTGGCCGATATCTGCCTCGGCATATTCGTCCATCGCTGGCATCAATACCCGATCGAGCGCCCGTCTCTGCCGCGCCTCAAGGCTTATTACGAACGGTTGGCCGAGCGGCCGGGCTATCGCAAGGATGTCATGCTGCCGGTGAGCTGACCGCAAACGCCAAGCAATAACTTCCCCGTGACGATGCCAATCGAGCGGTGCGTCGCGCGCTTGATCTTGCTAGCCTTTGCCATCGAGGTCGTCATGACCTCGACCGGTGCCGACAGCGCTCGGGATCCGGCACGAACGAATTGGGGAGAGCACCATGAGCAAAGCCTTGTATGGCGCCGTCGCGATCGGCGCCATGATCGTCGCCCTGGGTTGGGGTGCCAGCACGGTGTCGGCACAGGACAGCGTGGCGGTCGTCAAGGATCGTCAGGCGACGATGAAGGCGCAAGGCGCGGCGATGGGCGGCGTCAAGAAATACCTCGACGGTGCGGCCGATCAGGCCGCCGGAACGAAGAGCGCCGAGGACCTCGTGGCCATCTCGACGTCGCTCGCCGGCAAGTTCCCGAAGGGCACCGGCAACGCCGAGGTCCCGAGCTCGAATGCCAAACCGATCATCTGGACTGATGGCGACAAGTTCGCCGCGGCGCAGAAATCACTGATCGACCATGCTCAGAAGCTCGTCGCCGCGGTGAAGAGCGGCGACAAGCAGGCCGCCGCCGAGGAATATGCGGCGACCGGCAAGGACGGCTGCGGTGCCTGCCACGGCACCTTCCGCCTGCCGCTCAACTAGGCGCCGGCCGGCAGAACCACAGCAAAGCCGGCCGGCCGGCTTCTCTCATCGTCTCGGCCCTGGACGTCGCCGCGTCCCCACCGCATGATCGTCTCCGATCGTCGATCGCAGATGCGGGAGGGCAAGATGGATCTCGGAATCGCCGGCAAGAACGCGCTGGTTTGCGCGGCCAGCAAAGGCCTCGGCAAGGGCTGCGCTTTCCATTTGGCACGCGAGGGGGTCAACCTCACTATCGTCGCCCGCACGAAGCAGACGATCGAGGCGACCGCGTCCGAGATTCGCGCCGCCACCGGCGTCAAGGTCACTGCCATCGCCGCCGACATCACCACGGCGGACGGGCGCCAGGCGGCGCTCGGCGCCTGCCCGTCCCCGGACATCCTGATCAACAATGCCGGCGGACCGCCGCCCGGCGATTTCCGTGAGTGGGACCGCGCGGCGTGGATCAAGGCGCTC